>JANLTQ010000123.1:0-7620 GCA_031363005.1 Acidimicrobiia bacterium
TGCCGTCGGTGACCTCGAAATTGACGCCATTCCTGGTCGGCTGACGCGACCCGGGAACGACCGCACCTGCCAGCCGGAAGCGATCACCACCCTGCGCCTTGCGATCGTGGACCGCCTCTGAGACCGTGCGGAAGTAGACGACGTTCTGACTGAGCACCGCCACCAGCACCACGCCCACGATGACGGTCAGCCCGCAGATGATCGCCGCGGCCATCGTCCGGGTGCGGGGGGTCTTGGTTGCGGCGGAGTCCGTCACCGTTTCACGTCTCGTTGGGCATCCTCGTTTTCCGCGCGACGAATGCGCAGCACCAGACGTACTGAGTACCCCGCCAACACCACGGCGGTGATGCCCCATCCGGCAATCACATACCCGACGTCAGTCACTGCACTGCCCTCACGCGCGCACTCCGGCCTTGACGCCGGTGCGTTCGGCGATCGCGTCGGCCAGTTCGATGTCGGCGCGACCGTGCTCGAGGACGGCGAGGCGGTAGCGGCGGTCCAGGAGATACACGTACAAGAGCGTGAACGCGAGTGTGCCGATCCACAGGGTGAGCCCCATGACGCCGTGGATCTCCGGATTGAGTTGCGGGTTGAAGACGGTTGCCTTCTGGTGCAACGTGCGCCACCACTCGACCGAGAAGTGCACGATCGGCACGTCGACGAACGCGATGATCGCTGCGATCGCGTTCCGCTTGGCCGCGCCGACCGGATCGGACGAAGGAATCCGCCGGAGCGCGCAGTACCCGAGGAAGAGGAAGAACAACAGCGCGGTGCTGACGAGCCGGGCATCCCACGCCCACCAGAAGCCCCACACCGGGCGACCCCAGATGGAGCCGAGCACCAACGCCAGCCCGGTGAACATGACTCCGAGTTCGGCCGACGCGCCCGCGATCCGGTCCCACACCTCAGCGCGGGTCCGACGCCAGAGGAACAGTCCCGATGCGGAGGCCGTGATGAAGAACGCGAGGTAGGCGAGCCACGCCGAAGGGACGTGGAGGTACATGACCCGTTGCGCGTCACCCTGGACCTCGTCGGTCGGCGCACCCCACAACCCGAACAGCACCAACGCCACCAGCGACACGATGGTCAGGACGCCGACGATCCGACGCGTGAGTGGCGCCAGCAGCTCATCCCGTTCCACTTAGGTCTCCTCCCAGAGGGCGCCGAAGGCCATGACGCCAATCGTCGTGTAGAGCACCGCGAACACTCCGAGCATCCCGACCCACGGCCACGCGTCGCCGGGAACGCCACCCAGGCCGTCCTCGAAGGCCCGAGTCGCACCCAGCATGACCGGCGCGATCACCGGGAGCAGCAACAGGGGCAACAACGTCTCTCGCAACCGCAGACCGGCCGCCAACACGCCGTACAGGGTACCGGTGGCCGCGAGCCCGATGGTCGCGGCCGTCGCCGTGATCAGCACCACGCCCAGACCGTGCACGTCCACGCCGTACATCACGATCACCGCGACTCCGAGGACGACTTCCAACACCGCGAGTTGCAGGGCGATGGCCGCGGCTTTGCCGAGGAAGATCGCACCGCCGTCGAGTCCGGCCATCCGCAAGCCGTCTCGCGCGTTGTGATGGGTCTCGATGGCGAAGGCGCGACCCACCGCGAGCAGCGTCGCCAGCAGGACGGCGATCCAGAAGAGCCCGGGCGCCACTCGCGTCAGCACCCCGCGATCCGGGTCGAGCGCGAATGCGAACAACAGGATCACGATGAGCCCGAACGGAAGGATCTGACCGAGCGCCACCCGGGCGCGCGCCTCGATGCGCAGGTCCTTCCCCGCGACGACGGCCGCCTCACGCCACAGACTGGTCTCGCTCACGAGATCACCGGCGTCGCCGGCGCTGCCACCGGCGGCTGCATCGCGGGCTCGGCCATCGCGACCGCCGGGATCGGAGTGACCGCAACTTGGCCACCATCCACCCGCACCTCGCGAGTGGCGAGTGGCCGAGCGATTTCCAACTCGTGCGACACCATGACCACGGTGCGGCCTTCACCCGGCGCATCCCGCACGACGTCGGCCAACACCTCTCGGCCCAGTGCATCGAGACCGGCGTGCGGTTCGTCGAGGAGCAGCAGCTCGGGACCTCGAACCAATGCGACGGCCAACGCAAGACGGCGGCGCTGACCCGCAGACAGACCTCGGTGCACCACGCGGGCTGCGTCGCCGAGGGCAACTCGTTCGACGACGGCGTCCACGTCTGCCGTACCGCGACCCGCAGCCCGAGCGAAGAACTCCACGTTCTCGCGCGCGGTCAGGTCGTCATAGCAATACGTCTCATGACCGACGATTGCGATCTTGCGCCGCGCCGCGAGCCGATCGTCATGGAGGTCGTGTCCGAGCACCTCGGCCTCTCCCGAATAGGGCGCAAGGAGACCGGCCAGGAGACGCAGCAACGTGGTCTTGCCCGCACCATTGGGCCCGGACACGAGCAGGATCTCGCCGGCTGCGACGTCGAGATCGGCACCGGCGAGCGCCGGAAAGCGGCCGAGCAGACAGACCACCGATCGAAGTCGAATCACGAGTGACACACGAGCCTCCGAGGCCCGACAATCGGGCCGCTACCAGCCTCGAAAGTGTACGAAATCCTGGTGAAATCGGTCGAACCCAAGCCGGCACGACCCGCACCGGTGGTCCGGGATTCGCCCGGTCACCAACTACCGTCGCCCGGTGCGTCGGACCATCAACTTCGTCGGTCGATTCCTCTTCACCGGCGGGACCCTCCTGCTCCTGTTCGTCGCCTATCAGCTCTGGGGTACGGGCCTGTACGAGAGCCAGCAGCAGGACAATCTGCGCTCCAACTTCGACACCTCCGCCGTCGAAAACCGCCAGGCCCGCCAGCCCGTCTCGGGGACGACCACCACTACCGCTCCCCTGCCGCCGCCGCCCGAAGGCGAACCGGTCGGGGTCATCCGCATCCCGAAGATCGGACTCGATCGGGTCATGGTCCAGGGCATCACCGTCCCCGACCTCCGCAAAGGACCCGGCCACTATCCCGACTCACCGATGCCCGGCCAGATCGGCAACGCCGCGATCGCCGGCCACCGCACCACCTACGGCCAGCCGTTCAACCGCATCGACGAGCTGGTCCCCGGAGACACGATCAGCGTCGAGACGCTCGCCGGCACCTTCAAGTACACCGTGACCCAACAACTCGTCGTCTCACCGCGTGATGTCCAGGTCCTGGATCCCACACCCGACGCGACGCTGACGCTCACCACGTGCCATCCGAAGTACTCGGCCAATCAACGGCTGATCGTCTAGTCCACCCTCGATGTCGAGCACAGCCCCTAACCGGTCGCCCCCCGCAAGGGCGCGGTGAAGATTCAGAAGCTTGCGGTCGTCGACGTCACCGGAAAACCCGAGTCCCGCATCCCCGTGATCTGGACCGGTCTGCTCGTTGCCGCAGTGGGTGGTCTGTGGTGGTTCGCGTTTCACCGGCGCAAGCGGTGGTACGTCTGGGTCATCGGCGCGATCCCGTTCCTCGCGATGTACGCGCTGTTCTGTTTTTTCGTCGAGCGGATCCTGCCGCCCGGCTTCTAATCTCAGACCGCGTCCCCCGGTGCCCCGAGGACCTGCGCCAACTCGTGCATGCCGTCGGTGAAATCAATGGACGCGGTGAAAACGAGGTCGTGCCGAGCGCGCTCCGGACTCGCGAACACGTGTCGAACATCACCCGCTCGCCAGCCGCCGACCACCTCGGGCCTCGGAGCATCCGATCCGAACGCGTCGGCGAGCGCGTCCGCCATGTCGAGGAGCCGCCGGGGCTGACCACTCGCGACGTTGAAGGCGCCGGCCACGCCGGCGTGCAACGCCAACCGGTTGGCCGCAGCGATATCTCGGACGTGGACGAAGTCCCGGAGTTGGCCGCCGTCTTCGAAGACCCGCGGTGCTCGACCAGCACCGAGGGCGTCGGCGAAGATCGCCGCGACCCCTGCATACGGCGTGTTCCGCGGCATGCCCGGTCCGTACACGTTGTGATACCGCAGGGCCGTCACTGTCACATCGGGATGCTCACGCGCGAAGGCAAACGCGAGGTGTTCCTGGGCCAGCTTCGTGGCGGCGTAGACGTTGCGGGGATCGGTCGGCGCGGACTCGGGCACCGCCTCGGGACTTAGGGGCGCGCCGCACTCCGGGCACGGCGGCTCGAACTTTCCGGCGTCCAGGTCAACCGGCCGCCGGGGCATCGCCGGGACCACCCCGTGATCGGCACACCGATACCGGCCTTCGCCGTAGACGACCATGCTGGACGCGAGCACGAACGGCCCCGCGAATCCGCAGTGGTGCAGGGCGGTCAGGACGGTCGCAGTGCCGAGGTCGTTGTCCGACACGTACCCCACGGCGTCACCGAAGTCCACGCCGAGCCCGACCTTCGCCGCCTGGTGACACACCGCATCGACGCCATCGAGCGCTGCGCTCACCGCCGCCAGATCGGTGACGTCGCCGACGACCGCGGCCGAATCGTCCGGGACGCGAAGTCGATCGAACACCACGACCTCGTCACCCGCGGCACGAAGCCCGGCGGCGACGTGGGTTCCGATGAAGCCGGCGCCGCCGGTCAGCAGGACCTTCATCGCGACCAGCTCACGTCATCGACTCACTTTCGCGATGTTCGCGCGGGATCCGCACCGTGAATCGCGCGCCGCCCTGCTCGTTCTGCACCGTGATTCGTCCGTGGTGTGCCTCCACGAAGCCGCGCGCAATCGCCAGACCGAGTCCCGCGCCGCCGGCCGTACGCGCCGGATCGGACTGGTACGCGACGTCGAAGATTCGTTCGAGATCCGCCTCGGGGACCCCACCGCCGGTGTCGAGCACGGAGACGTAGACGTGCTGGAGATCGTCGGCCCCGGCCTCGACCATCACCGAACCGTCCGGCGGGGTATGACGGATCGCGTTCTCCAACACATTGCGCAGGGCGCGCAACACCTCTGGCGTCGAGACCTTCACGTCCGGTGCCGGACCCTCGATCCGACCTTCGAGACGGACCCCCTTGGCCTCCGCCACCGGCGCGACGCCGGCGATCGCGTCCGAGACCAGATCTCCGAGCGACACGCGTTCCACCTGGAGGCGCAGTGCGCCGGCCTGGGTGCGACTCAGCTCGAACAGATCGTCAACGAGCGCCGCCAATCGATCGGTCTCGGTCCGCAACATCGCGTGATACCGGTCCACCGTTTCCGGATCCTCCACCACGCGATCCTCGAGCGCCTCCACCATGGCGCGGATTGCGGCCAACGGTGTGCGGAGATCGTGCGACACCCACGCCACGAGCTCTCGGCGAGATTTCTCGACTGCGCGTTCCCGACGCCGTGCATCGTCGAGGCGCACCTCCATCCGGGTGATCTCTTCCGAGAGTCGTGCGAGTTCCGGTGGCCCGGACACTGGCGGCGCGGTCGACGGATCCGAGACCCCGACGCGACGCGTTGCCTCGATCAGCGACGAACTCGTGGCGACCACTCGGCCCGCCAAAGCGACGGATGCAGTCACCCCGACCGTGGCCACTGCAACGAGCACGACCTCGATAACCACCAGGTCGTGTGGCGAGATGAACATCGCTTCGGCGGCAACGAACACGCCGAGACCGATCGCCGCCACGATGACGAGGGCCAGGACGGACACCTGCACGGCGAGCGGACGGCGGCGGAGCAGTGCGAGCAGCGGAAGCCCCAGGAGCACGGCGACGGCCGCGGTACCGACCGCGATGGCGATCAGCTCACCCGCATCCCGAGCCGGCATTGCCGCACCGGTCGCCACTGCGATGGTCAGAGCCAAACCAACTGCGATCGTCATCAGCGCGTTGCGCAGGACACGACTCATGGATCCCACCGGTACCCGACTCCCCAAACGGTGACGAGATGGTGCGGCTCGGACGGATTCGCCTCGACCTTTTCGCGCAGCCGACGCACGTGCACGGTCACCGTGGCGGTATCGCCGAAGCTGTAGCCCCAGACTCGTTCCAGCAGTTCCTCACGAGTGAACGCGCGCCGCGGACTCCGCGCCAGGTGCACAAGAAGATCGAACTCGCGCGCGGTGAGCGGCACGAGGACATCGGCCATCGTGACTTGGCGCGCCGGGATGTCGATGCACAACGCACCGGTCTCGATCACGGCGACACCGAGGCCGTCCGGAACCCCGGACGCGCCCGCCCGGCGCAAGACCGCACGAACGCGTGCCGTGAGTTCGCGTGGCGAGAACGGTTTCACCACATAGTCGTCGGCCCCGAGTTCCAGCCCGAGCACCCGATCTTCTTCGTCGCCGCGAGCGGTCAACATGATCACCGGCACCGGACCGCGCGCACGCAGTCTTCGGCACACTTCGAGCCCGTCGATGCCGGGCAACATGAGATCCAACACCACGAGATCGGGCCAGTGAGCAGCTGCCGCGTCGAGTGCGTCCCGACCATCACCGACCGCTTCGACGTCGAGTCCCTCACGCTCGAGGTAACGAACAACGACCTCCGAAATCGTCGGGTCGTCTTCCACCACGAGCACCCGGGATGGGGCCGCGCTCACCACGGCGATCGAATCGCCACGGCCACGACCAACGCCGAACCGACCTGGACCGCGAGCCAACGGCGCGTCATCCACTTCGTGGTCATCAGCACCGCCCCGGCCGCCATGACCCACGGGACGAACGGCAGCCAGATGCGCTCGACCTCCGCCTTGGACATCCCACTCACGTCCGCCATGATCACGACCGCCACCGCTGCGCCCACGAGCACCGCCAACGGACGCGACCGAACCCGAGCGAGCGCAACCGCCGTCGCCGGACCGACCGCCAGGGCGAAGGCGGCGATGTTGCCAAGGAGGAAGTAGTCGTACGGCCGGCGACCACCGACGCCACGGAAGTACTGCACGCGCGTGGCGGCGAGGCCTTCCCACCAGGCGAAACCGGTCCCGCCCCATACCGCCAGCGTGGCCGCCACCATCACCCCCGCCGCGATCACGAGCGGACGGAACGTGCGTCGCCACACTGCGATCACCGCCGGGATCAAGGCGAGCAACACCAGCCCGTAGGAAAGAAAAGCCGCCCACGCGAAGAACAGGCCGCCGGCAGCGGCCAAGGCGTCGCGGCGCCGACCCGACCGACCCGTCGCGAGTATCACGAGGGTCACCGCCCAGGCACCGACGCCGGCAAAGAACGGATCGCCCGAGGTCCACGCGATCGCAGCCGGTGTGAGGACGAGAAACGCCGCCGATCGGCGCGCGACGACGTCGCCGGCTACGTCACGCACCGCAACCATCACCGCGACGACCGCAGCCGAGCCCCCGGCGAGGATTACCGCGGCTTCCCAGCGCACACCGTGGAACCCGAGGTGATCCATCACCCACAGCAGGACGACGAACCCGGGCGGGTGGCCTCTGGTGTGGATGTTGTAACCAGGGAGCCGCTCCGTAAAGGTCGTGAGATACGTGTGCAGATCGCCGACTTGATAGATCGAGTTGAGATACTGATTCCTGAGGAGCGGCTCGGTCAGCGCTTCGGAACCGTCGACGAGCGCGAGGGTGATCGCCCACGCAATCGAGCTGAGTGCCGAAGCGACGAGCACGGTGAACCATCGACACCGCGCCGACAAGCACCTGGGCAGGTCGCTCGTCGCGCAGCGGGAGCCCGATGGC
>JANLTQ010000350.1:0-5207 GCA_031363005.1 Acidimicrobiia bacterium
AGGCGGTAGACCTCAGGCGCCATCAACGCGTGGATGACATCGGCCGCGTCACGTTCTCGCAGGTCGGGTTGCAGCACGCCGGCGCGCGCGAGTGCGCGGGCGATCCGCCGCTGACCGCGATCACGCTGTTGTTGGATCACCTCGAGCAACTCGGCTGCGGCCGGGTCGGCTCCGGCGGCCCCGACGAGCACGCCGTAGACGTCGTTCGTCCGCTGATTGATCGCGGTGGTGATGCCCGCGAAACCGGCGAGCAGACGGTGCGGGTCGGGCTCGTCGAAGAGCGGAGCAACGTCGGGACGGTCCGACACCGCAGTCGGCTTGTCGTCACCGGCGATGGAGGTGTCGAGCAGCGCCTTGAGGATGCCGACCTTCGATGAGAACAGCCGGTACACCGTCGCGACCGGGACGTCGGAGAGCGTGCTGATCGCTTCGATGCTGGTGGCCGCATAGCCGCGCTCGACGAAGAGGCTGCGTGCGGCATCGATGACGGCGCGCCGAGCGAACCGCGTGCGCGCTTGGCCGCGCCCACCCACCGCCGAGGGTTCGCGCTTGACGTCGTCGGCCACGTGATTGATAGTATCACTCTCATTACAAGAGTCGGACCTCCAGTTTCGCGATTGTGCGAAACGCCGGAGAGCCTCAGGAAGGGAACGTCCCAATGAAGACCATGACCTGCAAAGAACTCGGCGGCCCGTGTGACCATCCGCACCAGGGCGAGACGGCCAACGACGTGATCAACGCACAGGATCGTCACCTCAAGGACGCGGTCGCCGGTGGTGACGACACGCACGCGGTCGCGCTGAAGGAGATGAAGGGCCGGTGGAAGCACCCCGTCGCCGGAATGGGCTGGTACCGCGACGCCAAGCGCAACTTCGCGGCACTCCCCGATCGCTGAGTCGGGATCGCGCGCAGCGCTGAGGTTCTCGTCGCCGGAACACTCAGGGATGAATGAGCTCGACGTGCCGACCAATGGCGGTGAGTAAGAGCTCGAGATCATCGAGGTCGGCGGTGATCACGTCGTCGCCATCGGCGGCGAGCAACGCCACAGCGGCGTCGATGACATCGAACGTTCCGGTCATGCGCAAGAGTCCGCCGGCGGCGCGCCCGAGCTTCGCGTCGAGGGGCTTGACGTCTATCCCGGCGAGTGCGGTTGCCAGCCGCGCCTGGCGCGCCTGGCGCGGTCCACCCCGCCAAACCTGTCCGACCACGCCTCCGTGGGTGACGGGCAGTTCACCGGCGGAGTACGCCGCCTTGAGGCGAACCCACATCGCCCGCTGGTTACGATCGAGCGCGATCAAGGCTCCGGCGTCGAGCACGAGGGTCATGCGGGTTTGGCGGATTTCGCAGGCTTGACGCGCTTCGCCGGTCGCCGACCGCGCACGACCCGCGCGCCCTCTCGGTCCGCTCGGCGTTGGGCGGCGATCTCCTTGGTGGTGATCTCACCGAACTCGGCTTCGTAGTCGACGATGGCGTCGTGCAGGCGCGCGAGCTGCTCGTCCCGGCGCGCTCGTTCTGCCATCGCCGCGTTGACCCACGCGCTCAACGAATCGGCCGCGCCGCTCGCCACCGCGCGGTTCCCCGCCTCGGCGACCGCCGGATCCACCGTGACCGTGATCCGCAGCTTCCCGCTCGTCATACTTTCATCATACTGCCGTTCACGTGTCCCGCATACTCAAGAATCCGACCGGCCGCGGAGAAGCCGCCGCAGCAACTCGGCGCCAGGCCGAGCGTGCATGTCGGCTCGGGCGACCCGAGCCGACGCTTCCTCCACCGTGAACAGACCGCGATCAAGGCAGTCCTTCACCGTGCGATGGAGCTGTATCGGATCAAGATCCGGAGCGATATCGATCACCGTCCGCAACGCCGTAGTGCACGGGATCCCGTCGACGACCGTGATGTCGGATTCGGGGATGTCTTCGTCGTAGTGGACGACCACTTCCTGCCCGCCGATCAAACGGTGTTCGGTCAGGACTCCATCGCGGTCGAAGTAGATCGAACCAGGTTGGTGGTGCATCGTTGCCTCCTCGGTCGGTGGTGGAATCACGGGTCCGTCGAGGACCGCCGAGGAAGCGTGAAGCTTCGAGATTGAAGGGAAGACTCAGGCCTTCGGAGGAACGCACGCTCTGATCACACGCTGCGTCGCAACGCGTCGCCGCCACTTGGGGCGCCGTCGCACCCTACGCCGAAGGTGTGACCATCGACTCCCGCCGCACCCTCGCCCCACACCGGTGCGCGAAGGAAGTGAAGGGCTCAGAGCGTGTGGTCAGCGCAGACGTTCCCGTCGGTACTCGATGGCGCGGCGCAGTTTGTGGAGCGTATGGGCGTCGAACGGCAGCTCGTCGAGATGGGGCAACCAGTCGTCGGTGCGGTCGATAAGTTCTGAGAGCGTCCGCTCGGTGGCGCGGGCACGAACGGCAACGGACTCGCCGAGCGCGACGAAGTCCGACCGGCCGATCCGCTCGTCGGTCGTGCCGCCGATGGACAGCGCGGTGGTGTAGTCGCCATAGGGATGCGATGACGGCAGGTCGTACGCCGGACTGACGCGCCATTCTCCCGTCACATCGCACAGCACGGAGAAGTTCTTTGCGTGGGCGTCGCCGTTACCGGTGAGGTAGGCGAACGCGAGCTGACGGATCACCTCCCGAGCCGCAACGATCGGAGCGGAAGTGGCCGCGGCCAGTCCACCCACCACCTCGACCGCACTGAGGTTGTACTTGTCGGCCGGGAACCGACCGAGTACTTGGCACGCGTCCTCCTGCGCAAGCATCGTCGTCGAGTGGGTGCCGCTCGCAGCGATGCGATCGAAGCGACGAACGAGGAGACCGCGTCGACCACTGCCATCGACGACGATCTCCGCGCCGGCAGCCGAAAGACCGGAGGCTCGTGCCGCGGCGAGGAAAAACGCCTCGTTATCCACGAGGTGCGGGAACTCGGGCGGATCCAACTTGAGCAGGTATCGCTCGTGGGCGCGCGCAACCGGGAGCGAGATCATTCGGGCCGACGCCTTGGCCTGGACACCGGGAATCGCGGCACGCTTTGGGTCCAGACGGTCGCCGGTCATCTCGGCGTACAACGCGTCGAAGCTGAGCTCTGACCACTCGTCGACGGTGACCGCGCCAGGCGTCACGTCGGGAAGTTCCCCGGCGGGCACCACCTGCACGTCGCCGATCGTGTCGGAGCCGACGCCGAGAAGTAACGTCAGATCGTCGTCGGCCGATGTCTTGACCGCCCGCCGCAATGCGCTCAACCGGCGACCCTCGGGCAGAAGGCCCGCGAAGAACGGGGGGACGGCGCCCGCCGCGCCGGTTCGTACCGGCTCGGCGGTGAGCGGAAGCGTCGTGGCCACCGGCCGCGCATCCGGGTCAGCGAGATAGTCCTCGAAATACTCGAAGCGAACCCCGGTCCGTTCCCGTACGAGCTGCCCGGCGAGTCGGCCGGCCTTGAACACCGATGCCGTCCCGACGAAGCGGAGTTCCTCCGGGGTTGATGGGCTCATGGCGAACGGTCGGGCTCGGCATCGTGGGCACCGGGCGTGTCGCTGCAACCCTCGTGAGCCACGATTCCGGCAACGCCGACTCCGACCTCGAGGCCGAGACCGAGCACACCAAGGACGTCGAGGACTTTGTCGAGCCGCATCGATCCCTTCGCTCGCTCGAGGGTGTAGACGAACCGCTCCGAGCAGCCGGCGAGGTCCGCCACCTCACTCTGGCGGAGCTTGAGTGCGCGCCGACGGCTCCGAGCGGCGGCGGCGAGCGGCTCGAGCCGAGGATCTCGCTGGTTGTCACCGGCCATCGCGACCTTCTTCTCTTGTTCGCTGGAGTGATCTGGCGGTACTTCATCAGCCCTGCCCGCACGATCAAACGGTTTCAGGCAGGATAGCCGTCCGAGAACCGGTTGCCACCTACATTCAGCTCGCTCGTGCGGAATCGCTCTCCTAGCGAAGAAATCTCTGGCTCCAGGACGGTGATCCGCACGATCGTGCGGTCAACCTTTGTCCACGCTCGAGCTACGACGAGCCGCGATGCTCGCCGCAGTTCCCGGCTTCGCCGTCAGAGGTCACCGTGAGCGGCTCGGTCCGCTCGGTGCTCGGTGCTGGGGCAGAGCGTCAAGCGAGTCCCCGTGCTGCCCAAGCTCGGGCGGTCATCGCGAATGGTGCCCTCGGCAACAGGTCCCGACATCGTTCGCGGAGCCGGCCCTGCCGGATCACGTCGAGTCCGGCGACGTACGCACCCGCTGGTCCCACCCCGAGCGTGAATGGCTCCCACCAGTCGTCGAAACTCGGGTGCTCGACGGTGATCCAGAGAGTGGTCTCCTCGATCGCGTGCAGTCCAGCTTCTCGGAAGAGTTGTGCGAGTTGACCCTCGCGCGTCCCGGCGAGCCGAGACTCATCGTCGACGTCGCGATCGAGTTCGCGCGCCGCGTCCCAGAAGCGGCTGAGCGGTCCCTCGCCTCCATGATGGTCCCAGACGCATGCGGCCACGACGCCTCCCTCGCGAGTCACGCGGGCCATCTCGCGCAGGCCCACGACGGGATCTTTCATGAAGTGGACGACCAGCTGGGCCAACGTGGCATCGAAGGCCTGATCCTCGAACGGGAGCTGCGCCGCGGTCGCTCGTCGTACGTCGACCGCGGGATATCGCTCTTGCGCAGCTGTGACGAAAGCGTCGGAAGGATCGACCGCAGCGACGGCCGCCGGTCCCAGGCGCTTGACGAGTTCGGTGGTCAATGCACCCGGGCCGCATCCGACGTCGAGCACGCGCACTGCGTCGACGACCACAGCGAATTCGGCAAACACAGGCGCGAGTGGCGAGGAGTACCTGCCCATGAAACGGTCGTAGGCATCGGCTCCAACCGAGAAGCTCACAGTGGTGGACTGTACGCCCGAGAAGCCAACGGGCCAGCCCGGAAGTCGCGTTCGCCGATGCCGACGGTCGTGATCCACGGCATCACCGTCGCGAAGCAGTTCCTGGCCGTGGGCGCGGCGCGGGTCGTCGCGGCGTATCGCAATACGCTGCGACCCCCCCATGCCGATCGAACGAACGACGATGACTGAACCGCAACCGACACCACTCGACCTGCGTGAGCCCGATCGGGCCGAGCTCGTCGAGGTGAACCGTACGACGTTGCGGCTCTGGTGCTGGGGCGACCCGACCGCACCGCCGGTCCTGCTCCTGCACGGTGGCTACGACCACGGGCGCAAGTTCGAC
>JANLTQ010000377.1:0-4642 GCA_031363005.1 Acidimicrobiia bacterium
GGTGAGGACGCAGAACTCGTTGCCGCCGGGGTCGGTGAGGACGACCCAGGGGACGTCACCCTGGCTGATGTCGACGCGGCGAGCGCCGGCCGCGACAAGACGCTCGACCTCCGAGTGCTGGTCGTCCCCGACCAGCGGCGCGACGTCGACGTGGATGCGGTTCTTCACGCTCGGTGGATCGTCGTGGTCGCCGATCACCAACCACGGTCCGCTCCAGGTGGCATCTCTGAGCACCGCACCATCAGGTCCATGGGAGAAGACGTTCCAACCGCTGGCCGTGGCCCAGAACTGGCCCGTCGGTTCGGCATTCACGGTCTCGAGCATGATCGTCGCCAGTCGTCCGGAGTAGCGATGCAGCGGACGCGGTTCGACGACGCAGAACTCGTTGCCTTCGGGGTCGGCGAGGACGACCCAATCGACGTCCCCCTGACCGAGGTCGATCCGGGTGGCGCCCCGATGGATCAACGTCGTCACGAGGTTGGTGTGTTCGGCCTTCGAGTACGTCGCGAGGTCGAGGTGTACGCGATTCTTCGCAAGCTTCGGTTCGGCGGTGGCGCCGAAGACGATCTCCGGGCAGTGATCGGGTGTGAGCCAGGCTTCGTCACCTTCCTCGCCGGCGACGGGCGTGTCGAGTGTCTCCGCCCACCACTGTGCCTGGGCTCGGTGATCAATGGCATCGAACACTACGGACACGAGTCGAGTCGCCATTGCGGAGCCTCAGGCTTCTTCCCACTTGAACCACCGCGCCGCGGCGAGGGGCGCAGCGATCGCCCAGACCACGAGCACCACGAAGTTGCCGACCGGAAACGAGTGGTGCCCGAGCACGGCCCGCACGCATTCCGCGAGCGCGGCGGCGGGGAGCAGGCGCGCGACCGACTCCACGGTGTTCGGCAACTTGGCGAGTGGGTACGCCATCCCGCCGAGGAACATCAACACGAGGAATGCGGCGTTGGCGAGGGCAAGGTTCGCCTCCGCGCGCAGCGTCCCCGCCATCAACATGCCGATGCCGGCGAACGCGATGGTCCCGAGCAGGAGCACGCCGATCGCCGGGATGATCGTGCTCTCCAGCTTCCAGCCAAGGGCGACGCCGGTTGCGACGATCGCCACGACCTGGAGCACCTCGACGACGAGCACATTCAGGGTCTTGGCCGCGAGCAGTCCGCCGCGCGACAACGGGGTGGAGCCGAGCCGTTTCAACACGCCGTAGCGGCGCTCGAAACCCGTCGCGATGCCGAGGCTGACCATCGCGCTCGCCATGACCGCGAGCGACAACACACCCGGTACGAGGAAGTCGATCGGATCCCCGGTGATCGAGCTCAGAGGGTTCACCTTGCCGAAGAACAGCAGAATCCCGATCGGGATGGCCAGTGTCACCAGGAGACTTTCACCGCGGCGCAGCGTCATCGCCAGTTCCAACTTGGTCTGCGCGGCCACTGCGGAGCGGTTCACCGGGCACTCCGTCGGCCGCGACGGGCGGCGGGGCCGACATCGGCCGTTGGTGGCTCTTGGGTCAGGCGGAGAAAGACCTCTTCCAAGCTCGCGTGTCCGGTCCGCATCTCCGTGAGTTGGGCGCCTTCGTCGGCCAGCCAACTCGTGACCTCAGCGATGATCGATGGTGATGGTGTGCCGCTTACGAGATACTCCGGCCCGGCCGTTCGTACCTCTCGATCGAGTCGGTGACCGAGCCGCGCCGTGTCGACGGGTTGCGCGGTCGTGAAGCGCAACGTCGGTTCGGTGACATTGCTCGTGACCTCGACCGGCGTGCCCGCCGCAACGATGGAACCGCGATCGAGGATGGCGAGCCGGTCGCAGAGGTTCTCGGCTTCATCCATGTAGTGCGTCGTGAGCACGACGGTGGCGCCCCGTTCGCGAAGTCCGCGTATCAGCTGCCACGTGTCGGCGCGGGCGCGTGGGTCCATGCCGGCGGTGGGCTCGTCGAGAAACAGCAGCTCGGGCCGGCCGACGAGCGCCAGCGCGAGCGAGAGTCGTTGTGCCTGACCGCCGGAGAGGCGACGCACCATCGTGTTCGCAGCATCGGACAGGCCGACGACCTCGAGCAGCCGATCGGGATCGTCCGGGTCGGCGTAGAACGCGGCGAACAAGCGCAGCAGTTCGCGCGGCTTGACCCCCGGGTACAGGCCACCTTCCTGCAGCATCACGCCGATGCGGGCGCGGAGCGCAGCAGCATCACGATTGGGGTCGAGGCCGAGCACGCGTACCGAGCCTTCGTCGGCGTGACGGTAGCCCTCGAGGATCTCGACGGTGCTGGTCTTGCCGGCGCCGTTCGGGCCTAGCAACCCGAAGATCTCCCCCACGCCGATCTCGAGATCGAGATGGTCGACCGCCACTCGGTTGCCGTACCGCTTGACCAACCCGTCGATCTCGACGGCCGGTGCTGTCACCGATCCCGCCACGCGACGAACGCGCCGAGGTCGGCCAAGGCGGTGCGGGCGTCGTCGGTGATCGGCGCCCGATCGAGGGCCTCGAGACTCTCGGCGACCAGCGCTTCGATCGCCTGCTCGACGTAGGCGACCGCACCGCACTCGACCATGACCTGTTGCAGTGCTGCGATCTCGTCGATGGCGATGTCGGTGGCGCCGATGCGATCGAGGAGTTCACGTCCGGCCGGGTCGGCGAGCTGCGCAGTGGCGGCCACCAGCGGCGTGAGCTTGCCCTCGCGCAGGTCGTCACCGACGGGTTTGCCCGTGACGGCTGGGTCGCCAAAGACCGAGAGCAGGTCGTCGCGCATCTGGAACGCCTCGCCCAACGGCAAGCCGAACGCGGAAAACGGACCGGTGAGATCGTGGGCGCGTCCGGCGAGCGATGCGCCGAGATGCAACGGACGTTCAACGGTGTATTTACCGCTCTTGTACCACTCGATGCGGCGGGCCTGCGCGGAATCGCGTGCGCCCGAAGCCGTAGCCGCGAGGTCGAGGTACTGACCGACGCAGAGCTCGACGCGTAGCTCGTCGTACAACGCGCGCGCTTCTGGTCCGAGTGCGGCGACGAGCATGTCGGCGTACACGAACGCGAAGTCGCCGACGAGGATCGCGACGCCCTCGCCGAATCGACGGCCCTCGCCGCGCCATCCCGCGCCGGCATGGTCGACGACGGCCGCGGCATGGACCGACGGCTGGCCGCGCCGGATGTCGGCGTTGTCCATGACGTCGTCGTGGACCAGCGCGAACGTGTGGAGGAGTTCCAGCGCGGCCCCGACGTCGACGACGGTCTGGTCCTCGGGGTCACCGCCGGCGCCGACGAACGCCCAATGGCAGAAGGCAGGCCGGAGTCGCTTACCGCCGGCCAAGACCAGCGACCGCAGGGCTTCGAGGGGGGCGCGCAGCGTCTCGTCGACGAGCGTCCACCGCTCGATTTCGCCGTCGAGCAAGGTCTGCACTCGGGCCTCGGTCGCCGCTCCCACCAGCGCGAGGCTGGGTGGCGCCACCGGCGCAACGTCGAGGCGTTCGGACATCCGGATGACCTTAGAACCATCGAGTTGACCGGTCCCGAATGGCGCTCGATCGGTCCGACGAGTGGGGGTGGCCGTGAGGTGGCTGGGTACGATCGCCCCGTTCTCTAGGAGGTGGAATGGCGGACGGATCGATCGTCGACTTCAGAGGCGGCGCCGGCACCTGGCGTGAGGCCTGTCCAGAGCCGCCGCTCGCCGCTACGAGACCAGGGCCCAACTGATGCAACCGTTCGAACGCCTCCGCTACCTCGCCCGCTGGACCGACGACGATGACGTCGCCCTGTTGGAAGAGTCGGCCGACTGTCTCGCGGGATTTGCCGACGACCCATTCGGGGTCGTGGTCGCGTGTCGTCGCTTGCTCGCCTACCACCCCACGATTGCGCCGCTGTGGTGGCTGTGCGCCCGGGTCCTCAGCGCACCCGACGCGCACGAGGGTGCCTGGGGTGCGTGGCGTGACTACCGCGCGGACCTGACCCCGTCTCGGCTCGCCGGGGCGCTGCCGTTTCCGCACGAATCGCCGGTTGCGGTGGTCGGCTGGCCTGATGTCGTGCGCGACGGACTTGCGGAGCGGATCGATCTGGAGTTGTTGGCGGTCCGTTCCGGGCGTCGGGATTCGCAACTCTCCCGGCGGTTGCGAGTCTCGGTGCAGTCCGTGCGGGTGATCGACGAATCGGAGTTGCTCGTGCTCGAGCCGAGCCACATCGTCGCCGCGCCGGTGGTGTGTGGGGAGGGTCGCGTGTTCGTTGCGTCCGGAACTGCCGAGTTAGTGGAAGCCGCCCGCAGTGTCGGTTCCAAGGCGTGGCTGGTGGTGCCGCGCGGTTGCGCGTTGCCGGGCCGAATGGTCGATGCGCTGGACCGAGCGTCGCGCGCCGAACTCGGTGACGACGAGCTCCCCTACGTCGAGTGCGCGCCCTCGCTTTTCGACATGGTCGTGGGACCCGAAGGACTCGAAGGCATCGGTGCCCTCAACCATCGGGCCGACTGCCCGCCCGCGCCCGAACTCCTCCGCGTCACCTGAGGAGGCGCGTCAGTCGGTGGGTCGCTGCGGTGGCTCGATCGCTGGGGGCGGTGGTTCAACGTCGGGGCGGATGGGGCCGGCGGTGCCCCGAACGTCGATCGGGGGAACCGACCGAGGCCGACCACGAACGTCGACCACGCGGCCGTAGACGGCGC
>JANLTQ010000382.1:0-2452 GCA_031363005.1 Acidimicrobiia bacterium
CGCCGATGATGCGGCCCGGTCCCGGCAGCACCGATACGCAGCCCTCGGGCACTCCCGCCTCTACGAGGATCTCGCCGAGCTTGAGCGCAGAGAGCGGCGTGAGTGACGCCGGTTTGATGATGACGGAGTTCCCGCACGCGAGGGCGGGCGCGGTCTTCCATGTGGTGATGAGCAGCGGGAAGTTCCACGGCACGATGAGCGCGCATACGCCGACGGGCTCGCGCAGCACGAGGTCGATCCCGGAGTCTTGGACCGGCACCGTCTCGCCGAAGATCTTGTTTGCCGCACCGGCGTAGTACTCGAAGACATCGGCCGCGGCGTTGACCTCCCACCGCGCGTCGCCGATCGGTTTGCCCGCGTTGCGCGCCTCGAGGGTGGCGATCTCCTCGACCCGTTCACGAATGAGCCCGGCCACCTTGAGGAGGACCTTGCCGCGTGCGGTCGCGCTCTGGTTCGCCCAGACCCCGGCGTCGAACGACTCGCGAGCGGCCCGAATCGCCGCATCCACATCGGTGGCATCGCCAGACGCCACCGTGGTGAGCTCGGTTCCGGTCGACGGTTCGATGACCTGGAGGGTGCCGCCTGCGTGTGCCGGGCGGGTTGTGCCGCCGATGAGAAGGTCCATGCCCGCACGGTACCGGGCCGGATGATGCGCCGACCGCACGCGTGCGAGACGGCTGGGTGCCTGTGCAAGGGTGGGTCGATGGCCCGGGGTCCCCACTGTAGGAATGCGCGCGTCGCAGGATTCTTGGCGGCGTGCATGATGATCGGGGCCTGTTCAAGTGGGGGTTCGACGGCCGGCCCGTCGTCGCAACGTCCACGGACGCCGACCACCAGAGGCGCGATCGGCTCGTCGTCGTCTTCGGTGCCGCCGATGCGGCCGGTCGCGTGGCACGGGTGTGAAGCGGGGGAGTGTGGGACCGTCTCGGTTCCGGTCGATCGCGCGGTTCCCAAGGGCGCGCGCATCGATCTGGCGTTGGCGCGCGGGTCACGCGCGCAGTCGGACCAGCGCATCGGCAGTCTCCTGGTGAACCCGGGCGGTCCGGGCGCATCCGGGCTGGACATCGTCGGCTACATCGCATCGGAGCTGCCGAAGGCGATCACCGATCGTTTCGACATCGTGGCGTGGGACCCGCGGGGGAGCGGAAAGAGCGCGCCGGTGAACTGTGGGAACGAGCTCGACGGCCGGTTCGCGGTCGACACCGCCCCCGACGACGCCGGTGAACTCGCTGCGCTGGAGGCAGCGGCGAAGCAGTTCGTGGACGCATGCGTTGCACGGACCGGTAATCGCCTCCGGCACATCTCGACCGCGGACACGGTGGCCGATCTGGACGACCTTCGGATCGCGCTCGGCGACGACCGCCTCACTTACCTCGGCCTGTCCTACGGGACCTACATCGGCGGTCTGTACGCCACGACCTACCCGACGCACGTCCGCGCGTTGGTGCTCGACGGCGCGTTGGATCCCACCCTGTCGGCGGAGGACGTGTCGGTGCAGCAGGCGAAGGGATTCGACGACTCGCTGAGCGAGTTCTTCGGGTGGTGCCGATCACGATCGAGTTGCGCGTTCCATCGTGACGGCGATCCGGCGCGCGCGTACGA
The DNA here is from genome assembly GCA_031363005.1 of Acidimicrobiia bacterium. Taxonomy (GTDB): domain Bacteria; phylum Actinomycetota; class Acidimicrobiia; order IMCC26256; family JAENVU01; genus JAENVU01. The sequence goes on from JANLTQ010000382.1 coordinate 1,603, forward strand.
CGCACTCGCCCAGCGCATCGATGCGCGGCCCATCGGGAGTGGCGCGTCCCGCTTCGGCCCGACGCAGCTCGACATCGCGGTCGCCGCGCTGCTGTACGGGGGCGAGTCCGGCTATCGACAGTTGGCGACGGGACTGCACGACCTCGAAGGCGGGAACGCCACGGCCTTGGCCGAAGCATCGGATCTCTACCTGGGACGAACCGAAGACGGTCACTACGACGACGAGTGGGCCGCCTTCATCGCCATCAGCTGTGCCGACGGACCGAACCTGACACTCGCCGCGGCAGAAGCCCTGCAACGCCGGGCCGCGATCGAGGCACCGCACTTCGGTGCCGGGAACGTGGGCCTCGGATACGAGTGCTCGTTCTGGCCGTACCCGCCGGCGCGCACCGGTCCTGTGACCTTCTCGGCGCCCACCGCACCGCCGATCGTGGTCGTGGGCACGCGCGGCGATCCGGCGACCCCGGTCGCCTGGGCGCGCGGTCTCGCGACCCAGCTCGGGAGTGGGCGACTGGTGACCGTCGACGACACCACGCACACGGCGAGCCTGAACGGGAACCGCTGCCTGGACGCGATCCTCCAGCGCTATCTGGTGGATCTGGCGCCTCCCGAGAACGGAACTGCCTGTCCCTCCGGATAATCTGACGACCCGTCAGATTTGCCCAGGAGGATGCCGTGACCGCTGTGGCCGACGAGTCAGTGCCCAGGACGGCGATCCCGCTGATCGTAAGTGTGGACGACCATGTGGTCGAACCCGCCCACCTGTGGCAGACCTGGCTCCCGGCGAAGTTTCGGGATGCCGGCCCGAAGGTCGAGCGCCGCGGTATCGGCACGATGCGCCACGTCGGCG
>JANLTQ010000394.1:0-5850 GCA_031363005.1 Acidimicrobiia bacterium
GTGGACGATCGCGCTGGCGTTCGTGGCGCTGGCGTCCGCGGCACTCGCCACCGGGGCCTCGACCGGCTGGGACAACGGCACGTTTCGGGTGTTCTATCTGCTGGGCGCCATCCTCTCGGTGCCGTGGCTCGCCCTCGGTTCGCTCTACTTGCTCATGCCCATCGCCGCGGCGCAGCGAATCGAACGAGCGCTGGTGATCTTCAGCAGCATCGCAACCGGCGTCATGCTCGCGGCGCCCATGCATCCGGTGCACGGCACCGCCATCCCGGTCGGCAAAGACGTCTTCGAGGGCCTGCCGCGGGTGCTCGCAGGTATGGGCAACGGCCTCGGCGCAACGGTGATCATCGTCGGCGCGCTGATCTCGGCCTGGCGATATGGGCGGGATCGAGCCGAGCCGGGGAACGCTCGCCGCGCCGGCGCCAATCTGCTGATCGCGCTCGGAACGGTCGTGCTCTCGAGCGGTGGCCTCATCCAGGGAATCGCCGGCAAGGACGGCGCCTTCGTCGTCTCACTCGCCGTTGGGATCACGGTGATCTACGTCGGCTTCCTCGTCGCGGCCTCCGCTCCGAGCGACCGAAGCCCCCCCGTGGGAGCACCAACCAAGAGCTCGTGATCACACCGGGTCGGAGAGGACGCGCCGGACGACTTTGCCGGCCTGGTTCCGGGGCAACTCGTCCATCAAGGTGAGGCTGCTCGGGACCTTGTAGCGGGCCAGACGGCTGGCGACGTGATCGCGCAGTGACGCCAACGTCGGGGTCCGCCCGTCCACCGGCACCACGAAGGCGGCGATCGCCTCGCCCGTGCGGTCGTTGGGAACTCCGATGACCGCGGCATCGGCGACGTCCGGATGCTCGATGAGCACGTCTTCGACCTCCGCGGGGTAGACGTTGAACCCCGAGACGATGATGAGGTCCTTCATCCGGTCGACGAGGCTCAAGAAGCCCTGATCGTCCGAGACGGCGACGTCACCGGTGTGCAACCAACCGTCGGCCAACACCCGCGCGGTTGCCTCGGGATCGTCCCAGTAGCCCACGAACACATTGGGCCCGTGCACCCAGATCTCGCCGGGGTCACCGACCGGGACCTCACCGCCGTCCGGACCGACCAGCCGAACCTCGACGCCGGGAATGGGCGGTCCGATCGAACCCCAACGCGGGCTGGCTTCCACCGCCGTGGTCGCAACAATCGGCGCGGCCTCAGTGAGGCCGTACCCCTCGGCGATGGTCACGCCGAACCGGTCACGGAATCGGACGCCGACGGACTCGGGGAGCTCGGCTGCGCCGGACACGGCCAAGCGGACCGAACGAAACGAGTCGGCCGGGGCCTCGGCATCGGAAAGTGTGAGGTAACTCGTGAACATTCCCGGGACGCCGGCCACGATCGTGGCGCCCTCCCTCCGGATCAGCTCGACCGCTCGCGCCGCGTCGAACTGGCGAAGGAGGACGGACCGGACCCCGCCTGCGAGCGCGACACCGAGCGCGACGTTGAGGCCGAAGACGTGAAAGAACGGCAGGGTCGCCAGCCCGACGTCCTCCGGCCCGACCGAGAGCCCCGGATGCGACTGCACCTGACCGATGTTCGCAGTCAGGTTGCCGTGGGTGAGCATGGCCGCGCGAGGCGCGCCGGCAGTCCCGGACGTGAACAAGAGGACGGCCAGCTCGGCGTCGTCCCGTTCCACCTCGACCGCCATCGGTGGCCGGTCCGGCAAGGCTGCGCTGGCGATCGCACCCGGCAGTTCCAAAAGGTGATCCACCCCGGGCCCGCAGACGAGGACCTTCGCGCCAACGCGGGAGATCTCGGTCGCGTGGGCAGCAACGGGTGCGAGTGGGTTCAACGGCACCGCAACTGCGCCACACCAGAGCGCGCCGAGGTACGCGCCGACGAAGCTGGTGTCGTTCGCCGCGGCAATCGCAACGCGATCTCCCGGCTCGACACCGAGTGATTCGAAGCTCGCGGCCGTCCGTGCGGCCAGCGCTTCCAGCTCGGAGAAGCTCAGCGTGATCTCACCGTCGACGATCGCAGGCGCGTCCGGACGCAGCTCGGCGTGACGCAACAGAGTCGAGACCAGATTCACGGGCCGAGAGTCTGTCAGGTCCGTCCGCCCACCGTCTGCGGGATCGCGGCTCGGATTTCTCGTCAGGCGCACTCAAGTCTTTCGGCCGCACCGCCGATGACTGGATTCGGAACATGACAGGAAGCAAAACGGGGCGAAATGGGAGGCACCGATGAGATTCCGAAAGGCGGTCAGCGGCTTCGCCGTTGTCGTCGCAGCGACGGGTGGAATGTGGTTTTCGTCGACACCGGCGGGCGCCACCGTCGACCCGGGTGCCGCGGCTGACTTCGTCGGGCGTACGAATGGACTCCGTGGCTCACTGGGCCTCGGCGGTCTGAACACCAATGGCACTCTCACCGCCAAAGCCCAGCAATGGGCCGAGCACATGGCGGCGGTCGGTGCCATCAGCCACTCGAACCTTTCCGATGGCGCGCCCGGAGAATGGACGCGACTCGGCGAGAACGTCGGGCGCGGACCCAGTGTGGAGGCGATCCACAACGCGCTCGTCGCATCACCCGATCACTACAAAAATCTCACCGATCCGGGGTTCCGGTATGTGGGTGTGGGCGTAGTGAATGCCAACGGGACGTTCTACGTCTCCGAGGTGTTCATGGAATCAGCCTCCCAGCCCGCCCCAAGCACGTCCGCACCTGCGGCCGCCACCCCGTCGCCGGGGAAGCCGCGGTCGGCGCCACGAGCGCCGGCCGCGGTCCCGGTACCTCCTCCGCCCCCACCGCCCAACCCGCTCGCGGGTATGCCGGTGGGATTCCGGTTCACGCTCGAATCGTTCCATCGGGCCGCGGTCATCAAGCTCCGCACCGGGGACGGCTGGCTCTACATGCAGGGTCCGTTCCAGATCTTCTGAACGAGCGCGCCGAGGCTCGCCCATTCTCGATCGGGGGTGCCGGTAGGGTTTCGTCATCCGTCGGCCCGCTCCGCTCCGAACCCCTTGTGTGAAACGTGAACGCGCACTCGGAACGCGACCTGATGGTCGCTGACGTCCGCCGGGACCGCCGGCTCGACGAACTCGACGACGCCGCACTCGTCGAGGAGATCCGTGCCCGACGGCCCGAAGCCGTCGACATCCTGTGGCGGCGCCACTCGAGCGCGATCCTCGGTGTTGCTCGTCGCGCGACCGGGAATGCGCCGCTCGCCGAAGAGGTACTCCAAGAGGTGTTCCTCCGACTGTGGCGAGCCCCCGAACGGTTCGACGCAACGCGCGGCGCGCTCCGATCCTTCCTCCTCATGGAAGCCAACGGCCGCTCGATCGACGCGATCCGCAGTGACGTCTCGCGTCGTGGCCTCGAGACCCGGACCGCACGCAGCGACCGAACCGCCGCCGACCCCGTGGCGGCCGAGGTCTGGGACGGATCCGTGGCCGATCATCTTCGTGAAGCACTCGAACAATTGCCCGACGGCGAGCGCGAAGCCATCGAGCTCGCGTACTACGGCCATCACCCGTACAAGGACGTCGCCACCATTCTCGGCGTCCCGGAAGGAACCGTGAAGAGCAGAATCCGCGCGGGCCTCGCGCGCATGCGCGACCGACTCGTCGCCGTCGATCTCGGGGAGCAGCAGTGGACGAACGACTGACCCCCGATGAGCTCAGTGAACTCCTCGGCGCCTTTGCCCTCGGTGCCGTCGGGCCCGGCGAGCGCGAGCAAGTTGAAGCGTTCGTCCTCGACGACCGCGACGCGCGCAGCGAACTGCATCGACTCGAGCACGCCGTCGCCTGGCTGGGCCACGCGTCGCCGCGCCCGAGCGAAGCGTCCTGGGACGCAGTGCAGCGAGAGATCGCAGCCGATCTCGAGGTCGAACGCATGGTCGAGCGCACGGGTACCACGGCCGAGCCGGCTACCGCGGCGATGGCGCCGGTGGCTGACCTCGCCGATCATCGGAGCCGGCGGAGCTGGCGCCAGATCGTCGCAGTCGCCGCCGCCACGATCGTGCTCCTCGGCACTGCGATTGGTGTCGCCAACGTCATCCTCAAAGACTCGAAGACCCCCCCAGGTCGTTCGGTCGCGTTGCGCTCGCCCGACGGTGGAATTCCGATCCGCATCACCCTCCACCGCAACGGATCCGGTCTGGTCCGTTCCTCGGATCTGCCCCCTGCCCTCTCCGGTCACGTGTATCAGCTGTGGTACCAGTCCTCGGCGACGGCGCCGATGCATTCGGCCGGCCTGCTCGGACGCTCCCCGAAGGGCCACCAGCTGCGAGTTCCCGAAGGCAGCTTCCGCATCGCGGTCAGCGTGGAGCCGGTCGGTGGTAGCACGGAGCCGACCACCGATCCGGTGGCGGTCAGCGGCACCCTCTGACTCGACATCTCCTGACCCGCGCCCGACCCGCGCCCGACCCGTCGGCCGCAATCGGGTGCAGCCGCTACGGGTTGAGGTGCACCACGAACTGTAAGAACCCCGCGGCGAGAATCAACACCAAGAGCGCAACGATGGCGATGGTGGTCCCTTGTCTCATGTCGGTCCTCCTGAGGGGACGATCGTGATGCCCGAGCCGGCCGCGAGCCCGCAATCAGCCGCGGCCGATTGCCGATCCAGCGCAAGCGACACCAAGCCGTAGGAGTCGACGATCATCGCCAGCTCCGATGGTTTCGCGTCGGCGTAGGTGTGAACCCAACGGGCGCGTCGGCCCGTCGATCCGAAGCGGACCTCAACGGTGTCCTCAACACCCACTCCGAGCGCCACCAGCTCCTCGGGCCCAATGTTGAGCTGACAATTGCCGTATCCGTCGACCCACCACACCTCGCCGACGATCGTCCCCGACTCAATGGTCGGAAGTGGGATCAACCCGGGGGTCAGGCCGGCCGGGTCCGCCGGCTCGCCCAGATCTTCCAGCGGGACACCACGCGCCAAGAACCCCGCCGCCGGGGCCATCACGTCCCGACCCGCGAACGTCGGGCCCGGTGCTTCCATCTGGTACTCGTCGTTCGTCAACGCGATCACGCGCTGGGCGCCGCCGACCATCGCCACCGCCGGCGCCAACAGGCCGTTGTCCGGACCGATGAAGATCATGCTCTCGGTCTCGATCGCCACTGCCCGTCGATCCGTTCCGACACCGGGGTCCACGATGGCCAGCACGATGCCGTCGGGCAAGTACTGAATCGCGCGCACCAACGCCAATGACCCGGCCCGAATGTCGTGCGCGGGCACCCCGTGGGTGACATCGAGAATCGTGAGCTCCGGCGCCAGGCCCCACATCACCGCCTTGCACACCCCGACGAACTCGTCGACGGACCCGTAGTCGGTCAGGAACGAGACGACCTCGGCGTTCGACACGGCTGCGACGGTAGTGCCGGCACCCTGAGATCAGCGCTTCGGAGCGCCCAACTCGCGTGATCGATCTGCCGCCGCAGTGACCGCGTCCAGGACCGCCGCCCGCACCGAATGTGACTCGAGCGCGCGCAACCCGGCCGCGGTGGTGCCTCCGGGTGACGTCACCGCGGCTCGCAACTGCTCGGCGGTCTCGCCGCTCTCGGTCAACATCACCCCGGCACCCCGGATGGTGGCGTGCACCAACGTCGACGCAACGTCGCGCGGCAACCCATTCAGCACCCCGGCCTCGATCATCGCCTCGGCCACGAGAAACACGTACGCCGGGCCCGACCCGGAGAGTCCGGTCACCGCGTCGAGCAACGTCTCGGGCACCACCACCACGGTTCCTACGGCGGCGAGGAGGCGGGTCGCAGTCTCGAGGTGCGTGTCAGTCGTGAGCGTTCCTCCCGCAAGCGCGGCTGCGCCGTGTCCGACGAGGGCAGGAGTGTTGGGCATCGCCCGCACCACCGG
>JANLTQ010000402.1:0-2711 GCA_031363005.1 Acidimicrobiia bacterium
CCCCCCCCCAGCCCCACCCGGCCAACCACAACGCACGAGGTCTTGGGGGCTGACGGTGTCGTTACGGAGTTGGGTAGCGCGCGCGGCGATCGTGACCGTGGCGGCGATCGTCGGGGTCTCGTGCAGCAGCAGTAGTCCGAGCGGGGGTGGCGCGAGCAAAGACCCGGCAACTGGGTCCTGTTCGCCGAAAGGAAAGGCCGCCAAGGTAGCGACGCGGCGCGTTCCGCAGGATCACGCCACGATCCAAGCGGCGGTCTGCGCCGCACACGCAGGTGACCTCGTACTGATCTCCAAGGGCACCTACCGCGAGGCGGTCGACGTCACCACGCCGAATCTCACCATCCGCGGCACCGACCGCAACGAGGTCGTGCTCGACGGCGGGTTCAAGCTCGAGAACGGGATCCGCGTCCTCGAGACGGACGGTGTGGTCGTCGAGAACATGACCGCGCGCAACTACACGAGCAACGGATTCTTCTGGACGGGCTCGGACTACTTCCGCGGTTCGTATCTCACTGCGTATCGCAACGGCGACTACGGCGTGTATGCGTTCGACGCGTACCACGGCCAGATCGATCACGGCTACGGCGGCGGCAGTCCTGATGCGGGCTTCTACGTCGGTGAGTGCTTCCGCTGTGATGTGGTCATCGACACGGTGCTCTCCGAGAACAACGGCCTCGGCTACTCGGGGACCAACTCGGGTGGCGACCTCTACATCGTGAACTCCACGTTCCGGAACAATCGCGCCGGCATCGTGCCGAACACCGGCTCCTACGAAGGGTGCTACCCGCAGCGCGATTCCACGATCGTCGGCAACCTGATCTACGACAACAACAACGCGACCGCGCCGGCAATCGACGATGCGCTCCTCGCGAGCGGGAACGGCATCCTCACCCCCGGCGGAGTGCGCAACACGATCGAGCGGAACCGGGTGATGAACCACGACCGGACGGGTATCGGCCTCGTCCCGTACCCCGAGAGTGACGCCAACGACCTCCCGCCTGCGACCAGTGCGTGGGACCAGCCGTGTTCGCCGAAGTCGGGTGAGAAGACGAAGAAGATTCCGGCCGCCGACTGCAAGGAAGTGAAGGGCATCATGGACAAGTGCGGTGTCCTGTGGGCGCCGCAACAGAACCGCATCGTGGGCAATGTGGTGTCGGACTCTCGCGTCGCGGACCTCGCGGTCGGGACCATCGACGTTTTCGGAACCGGGCTCACCACGGACAAGCTCGGCAACTGCTTCTCGGACAACACGTTCGGGACCAGCGCGCCGCTGAACATCGAGACGCTTGCCCCGTGTACGGGGGTGGGTACCGGTGACTGGAATGCCGGCGTGCTCGACCTCGTCGGCGTGTTTCTCAACACCCCGGCGAAGCCGCCGGCGGACCGGTGGAAGACCATGCCGATCCCGGCCGCGCAGCCGACCATGCCGGGCAACACCACGCGACCGCCGGTGCGGTTCCGCGGTCCGACGAAGCCCGACGTCGCCGCGATCTTGGTCCCCGAACCGCCGTCGGGGTCGTGACCCGAACCCGGGCGGCGCGGATCGCGGTGGCCGCAGTGTTAGCCGGCGCGCTCGCGATCGGGATGGTCAACGCGTTCGCCGGTGCCGATGACGAGCGCGTGGCGGCGGCCGCGGCGAGTCGCACAATGGGGCCGGAGCGGTATTCGGGTCCGCAGGGTCGCGTCGGCCAGTTCGTGGTGCAATGTCTCTACAGCCATTCGGCGGCCGACGATCCCATCGTGCATGCAGGTCGGCCCGGGATGTCGCACGCGCACGACTTCTACGGCGCCACCGGTGTCACGGCCGGCTCGACCGCGCAGCAGCTGCGTACGCAATCGACGACGTGCGACAAGACCGTCGACACCGCCGCGTACTGGCACCCGACGCTGTACGACCACGGTGCGGCGGTGCGGCCGCGCAGTCTGGCGGCGTACTACCGCGCCGCGCCCGGCGTCGATCGCACGACGGTCCGTCCGTTCCCGCTCGGACTCGCGATGATCGCGGGTGACGGCGACGCCACCTCAACCGTCGGCAACGATGCCGCGGGGTGGACGTGCGGAACGCGCTCGGACCTGCACGCCGCGCCACCTGCGTGTCCCGGGACCGCGCCGCTCCACCTGGTGTTGACGTTCGCCGACTGTTGGGACGGAGCCCACGTCGACAGTCGCGACCATCGATCCCACGTTGCGTATTCGCGCCGCGGCCACTGTCCCGGCACGCACTCCGTCGCCGTTCCCCAGCTCACCATCTCGGTGACGTTCCCGATCACCGGGATCGGCCACGATCTCCGACTCGCTTCGGGTCCCGTGCAGTCTGCGCACGGCGATTTCCTCAACGGATGGGATCCCGAGGGCCTCGCTCGCGAAGTTGCGATGTGCATCGGCCGCAACGCCGTCTGCGATCTGGCGTCGAACCGGCAGGAGAGCCCGCTGTTCCAGGCGCGTTGACCGCGCCGAGAGCGCGCGCTAGTCGACGACGCGGATCCCGCCGGTCATCCCGCTCGTCGGCGTTCCGTGCAGTGAACAGTCGAACGGAAAGTCACCGGTCTGCTTGAAGGCCACCTTCACGGAGTCGCCCGGGCTCAGCAGGTCCGAGGACTTGAACGCGTCACCGATCGAGATCACGTTGTGGCGGTTACGACCCTTGACGGTGAAGGTCACGGTGGTGCCGGTACTGATCTTCAGGAAGGCCGGCTCGAAGTTGTTGTCGA
>JANLTQ010000425.1:0-9991 GCA_031363005.1 Acidimicrobiia bacterium
ATTCATCTGACCATCGGCGAGAGCAAGGACCGGTACGCCGTCACCATGGGTGACCGCACCCAGTCGACCGCTGCGTCGGGGCAGGTCCAGCGCGCCCACCACGAACACATTGCCGACGGTCGCGGCTGCGGCGCGCGCAGCCTGAGCCGCAGCTCCGATCTCGGCACCGGCGGCGAGCGCGCGGGCGGCAGCCCACACACAACACGAGACCGCAAACGATGCGGTGCCCGTGTCCACGACTTCGACCGGTACGTCACACGCGCCCGCCGCGATCTGCACGGCGTTACACGTGGCCGAAGTGTTCGATCCGATGTGGACCGAGAGGATCCGCGTTGCGCCGGCGTCGATCGCGTCCTGGTACACCGCGAGCACCTCCCCGGGCGACGGCGCTGCGGTCGTCACGGTCGCGCCGCCAGCGAGCCGCGCGTAGAACTCGTCGGTGGTGAGGTCGACCCCTTCGTGGTACTCCTGCCCGTCGAGCACGATTGCGAGTGGCACCACCCGCACGTCGAACCGCTTGCGCAGCACCGCCGGCATCTGCGCATTCGAGTCCGTCACTAACGCGATCGTCATGTCGCCACCCATCCCCCACACTCCGGCGTCGTACACGCCGAACCATGCGGCTCTGGTGACGCCAGAGTGTGGGGTGAGGGGGTCACGCGGCGCCGCCTGGGGGATCCGTGATCGCGGCCTTGCGGGCCAGCTCGCGGTTGCCGTGCCAGAACGCCCAGAGGATCATCGACGAGCCGATGACCGAGAACGCCAGCATGCCGCGGCCGGGAGCCGGACCCCAGAGGTTGGGCCAATCGCACGCGAACCACACCAGCGAGGCCGCCATCCAGATGAGACATCCCATCTGAGTACCGATCGTGGCTCGACGCGATTTCACCGCGCCGAGGTAGGCCACCACCACATCGAGCGGAACGTAGATGGGGAACACCGCAATGCACGCGCCGACGGACGTGGCCACACCCTTGCCGCCACGAAAGCGCGTCCACACCGGAAAGATGTGACCGGCGATCGAAGCGGTGGCCGCCGCGTACGCACCATCGTCACCGGCAATCCACCGGCCGAGCAGACCGGCACCGATGCCCTTGGCCACATCGAGCACGAGGACGACGATTCCCCAGCCGGTTCCGATGGACTTCATCGCGTTCAGGGTCCCGGGGTTCCCGGTCCCGACCTGGCGAATATCGACCCGACCGCGGGTCGCGAGCCGAGTGACGAGATCGGCCGACGGAAACGTGCCGAGCAGATACCCGACGACGACGGCCACCACGATCACGCGGTCAGCCTACGGTCACCGCCTGGGAGCATTGCGCCGAGCGCGCACGCTCGGCGCAATCGAGCAGCGAGGCTCAGCCGCCGGAGACGTCTTGCGGGGTTGCCTTGCCGGCGGAGATCCACGGCATCATCTTGCGGAGCTCGGCGCCGACCTTCTCGATCGGGTGCTCGCGGCCCGCGGCCTGGAGCTTCTTGAAGTTCGGCCGACCGGCCTCGTTCTCCGCGATCCATTCCTGCGCGAACTCGCCGCTCTGGATCTCACCGAGAATCTTCTTCATCTCGGCCTTGGTGGACGACGTGATCACGCGCGGTCCGCGCGTCATGTCGCCGTACTCGGCCGTGTCCGAGATCGAGTCCCGCATGTTGGCGATGCCACCCTCGTAGATGAGGTCCACGATGAGCTTCACTTCGTGCAGCGTCTCGAAGTACGCGGACTCGGGCTGGTACCCAGCCTCCACCAACGTCTCGAACGAGTTCTGGATCAACTCGACGAGCCCGCCGCACAACACGACTTGCTCACCGAAGAGATCGGTCTCGGTCTCCTCCTGGAACGTGGTGTCGAGCACGCCGCCGCGCGTTGCGCCGATGCCCTTCGCGTACGCAAGGGCAACTGCACGTGCGTTCCCGGTCGCGTCCTGTTCCACCGCGACGAGCGCGGGCACGCCTCCACCTTCGGTGTACGTCCTGCGCACGAGGTGACCCGGCCCCTTCGGCGCGATCATCCACACGTCGACACCTTCGGGCGGCTGGATCTGATCGAAGTGGATGTTGAAGCCGTGCGCGAACGCGAGCGAGTTGCCCGGCTCGAGGTTGGCTTCGATGTCCGCTTGGTAGATCCGCTTCTGCTCGGTGTCCGGCAGCAGCACCATGACCACGTCCGCAGCCTGCACGGCCTCGGCGATGGTGAGGACCTTGAGTCCCGCCGCCTCCGCCTTGGGCGCGCTCGACGAGCCCTCCCGCAGCCCGACGATCACATCGACGCCGGACTCCTTCAGGTTCAACGCGTGCGCGTGTCCCTGCGAGCCGTACCCCAGCACCGCGACGGTCTTGCCGTCCAGCAGTCCGAGATCGGCACCGTCGTCATAGGTGATCGTTGCAGCCATGTCTGTGTCTCCTGAGCTCCTTCGACGCTTTGCGCGTCGAATACGCGGTGAAAGTGGCGCGTTTCGCGCGTGAGAACGGCCGGCGAAGCGCACCGGAACCGTACTCAGGCGGTCTTGTTCCTGACGACCCGAAGCTTGCTCGACTGGCGAGACAGCTTCGGGAGGGCAATGCGGCCGGTCCGTTGCATCTCGACGATGCCGAACGGCTTCAACAGGTCGGTCATGGCGTCGAGCTTGTCGGGCTGACCCGCCACCATCAGGGTGACGGCCTCGAAGCCAACATCGAGGATCTTCGCCTCGAAGATCGACGCCAACTCCGTCACCTGCGAACGCGTGTCGGCGCCGCCCTTGATGGTGACGAGCATGAGCTCGCGCTCGACCACGTCGGAGTCCGCGAGCTCGCTGATCTTGATGACCGGTATGAGCTTGTTGAGCTGCTTGGTGATCTGCTCGACGAGGTCTGCGTCACCGTCGACAACGATCGTCATGCGCGAGTACCGGTCGTCTTCGGTGGGCGAGACCGCCAGCGAATAGATGTTGTACCCACGCCGCGAGAACAGACTCGAGACGCGAGTGAGCACGCCGAACTTGTTCTCGACGAGCACGCTGAGAATGTGGTGGTCGATCGTCATGTCAGCGCCCTCCTCGGGTGTCGGCTTCGGGGCCGATGATCACATCGCTGTTGCTCGCGCCGGCCGGGACCATCGGGTACACCTTCTCGCGGTAGTCGGTGCGGAAGTCGATGACGACGGGACGGTCGTTGATCGCGTTGGCCTTCTCGATCGTGGGGATGACGTCTTCGGGCGTCTCCACCCGGAAACCCGCACACCCCATGGCCTCGGCCCACATCACGTAGTCCGGCAGATCCGGTGAGAGGTACACCTCGCTGTAACGCTCCTCGTAGAAGAGCTCCTGCCACTGCCGCACCATGCCGAGGTACGCGTTGTTCAGGATCGCGATCTTCACCGGGATCTTCTCGGCGGCCGCGGTCACCATCTCCTGCGCGGTCATCTGGAAACACCCGTCACCGTCGACCGCCCACACGGTCTTCTCCGGGCAGCCGACCTTCGCGCCGATCGCCGCCGGCACCGAGAAGCCCATGGTGCCGAGTCCGCCCGAGTTCACCCACGTGTAGGGGTGCTCGAAGCGCCAGTGCTGGCTCGCCCACATCTGGTGCTGACCCACTCCCGACGCCAGGATCGTGTCGTCCGGCGCGAGTTCGCGCAGCTTCTCGATCACGAACTGCGGCTTCAACGGACCGCCTTCGGGCTGGTCGTAGAACAGCGGGTGCTCCACCTGCCAGCCCTTGACCGTCGCCCGCCAATCGCTCAGGTCCGGCCATTCGTGCTTGGCCTGATCCGCCTTGACCGCGGCGGTGATGCGCTCGATGACGTTCTTGCAGTCGCCGACGATCGGCACGTCCGGCCGCCGCACCTTGCCGAGTTCGGCGGGGTCGACGTCGACGTGGATGATCTTCGCGTCCGGCGCGAACGAGTCCACCTTGCCGGTGACCCGGTCGTCGAAGCGCGCGCCCAACGCAATCAACAAGTCGCTCTTCTGCATCGCGGTGATCGCGGTGTAGTTGCCATGCATGCCCGGCATCCCGAGTGCGAGCTCATGACTGTCCGGGAACGCACCGCGTGCCATCAAGGTGGTGACGACGGGGATGCCTGTGGCCTCGGCGAGTTCGCGCAGCGCTTCCGCGGCTCGCGCCTTCAGGATTCCGCCACCCGCGTAGATGACGGGCCGATGCGATTCGCCGATGAGCTTGGCCGCGTCTTTGATCTGCTTCGGGTGACCCTTGAGGTTCGGCTTGTAGCCGGGAAGGTCCACACCCTCGGGCCACTCCCACTCCATCGTCTGGTTGGCGATGTCCTTCGGGAAGTCCACCAGCACCGGCCCGGGCCGACCGGTGGTCGCCACGTGGAACGCCTCGCGGATGATGCGCGGGATGTCCTGGGCGTCGGTGACCAACCAGTTGTGCTTCGTGATCGGCATCGTGATGCCGACGGTGTCGCACTCCTGGAACGCGTCGGTCCCGATGACTGCGTACGGCACCTGGCCGGTGATCACGACGAGCGGAATCGAGTCCATGTACGCGTCGGCGATCGGCGTCACGATGTTGGTGGCCGCCGGACCACTCGTGACCATGGCGACCCCGGGGCGGCCGGTGGCGTGGGCATATCCCTCGGCCATGTGGCCGGCGCCCTGTTCGTGGCGCACGAGGATGTGACGGATCGACGAATCGATCAGCGGGTCGTACACCGGCAGAATCGCGCCGCCGGGCAGACCGAACATGACCTCGACGCCTTCCATCTCGAGGCTCTTGATCAGTGCCTGGGCTCCGGTCAACTTCATGGGGTGCTCCTGGGGGAAAGTCCGGACGCGCTTCGGGTCCGGACGCGAAAAACCCCCCGCATTTGCGGAGGGTCAGGCGTACGGACGCGAGAAAAGCCGTACGCCTAGGTAACTACTACGAGGAGGTCGGCGGTCCGGTTCATGAGGCCGAGAGTATCGTCGGTCTGCCGGCGCAAATCAAGTCTTTCTCGCCACGAGCCGCTTCGCATCACTTTTCGAATATGATGCGCCTCATGCGGACGACGGTCGACATCCCCGACGACATCCACGAACTCCTGCGGTATCTCGCCGCGAGTCGCGGCCAGTCGATGAGCGCCACGGTCACTGCGATCGTGGAGGACGTGGTCGCCACGGTGGACGACGACGACCGGCGGCGGGTACAGCGGGACCGGGCGAGTGGCCTGCTCGTCGCTACCGGCGGTCCGACTCGTAGCGCCGCCGAAGTCGCTCGTCTCGCTGCCGACGGGTGAAAACGCTTCTCGACGCCAACGTTCTGATCGCGCTCGTGGATCGGGCCCACGAGCATCACCGATCCGCGTCGAAGTGGGCAGCACCGGCTGACACCGAGAGCTTGCTGACGTGTCCGACCGTCGAGAACGCCACGTTGCGGTACCTCATTCGCACGGAGGTTCCTGCCGGTGACGCGCACGCGATCCTCGAATCCGTGCGCGACGATCAACGGTTCTCGTTCGTCTCCGAGACCACACCGATGCGCCGCGAATCGCTCACCGGTGTGATCGGCTATCGCCAGGTCACCGACGTCTACCTCTGTCAGATTGCTCGACGGTCACACGCCAAGCTCGCGACCTTCGACCGCGGCCTCGGAATCCTGCGCCCTATCGACACTCTGGTGATCGGCGTCCGATAGCTCCACCGACCCTGTGCGGTGCCCGGCGCCCGAGTCACGTCATTTTCGCGACAACGAGGAACTCCCCGTCGCCGCCACCTTCGGGTTGTCGTTGCCAGCCACCGAAGATGTGCTCGACGGTGAAGCCCGCGCTCGCGAGCGATGAGCGGAGTTCGTCCGCCGACCGGAAGCGCAACGTCGCGGTACTGACGAGTTCTTCTCCCGAGTCGAACCGGTAGTGGATGGCGTGGGAAACGACGTCGCCGACCACCTCGGTGACCTCGATCCACTGCTCGACCTGGCGGCCATCGGGCAGCGTGACGGTGCGGTTCCACTCGGCCGGCCACCGCTCCCAGGTGCGATCAGCGGGGTCACGCGCATCGAACACCAGCCGACCACCGGCGTGGAGCGCACGGTGCAAGTCCCGAAGGACGGCCGCCCACTCGTCATCGGCAACGAAGAACTGCGCGACGTGACTGGTCATCACCGCGGCGTCGAAGGCGTCGGCCGGAAGCATCGACGACGTTCCTTCGATCCACGTCACGCGCTCCGCACCGGACTTTGCCTGCGCAGCATCGAGTGATGCCCGCGCCGGGTCGACGCCAGTGACCGCGTGACCCGCATCAGCGAGACCGAGCGCGAGCCGACCGGTGCCACACCCGAGATCGAGCACACTGAGTGCGCGGCCGACCTCGGCGAGTACGGAAACGAAGAAGTCGTCGTCCTGCGACCAGGGACAGGTCGCGTCGTACACCTCAACGAGCCGCGCGTCGTTGAACTCCGCGTTCCGCATCGCCGACATTCGGTTCTACCGAACCGCGAAGAGTTTCCAGCTGCCGTCGATGCCCTTGAGTGCGTGCTCGCCGCGCTCGTCGAAGCCCGCGGCACCGCCGAGCATCATGTCCCGCACCGTCGAGCTCACCCAGAGTTCACCGTCGGCGGCGGCCTGCTCGACGCGAGCCGCGAGGTTCACTGCGATCCCGGAGATGTCACCGTCGTCGTGGACCTCGATCTCGCCCGCGTGCACGCCGGCACGGATCGGCACGTCGATCGCCTCGAGCGCGTGGCACAGTTCGATGCCACACGTGACTCCTTGCGACGGGACGTCGAAGACCACGAGCAAACCGTCCCCCGTGCTCTTCACGACGCGACCGCCGTGCCGCTCCACGATCTTGCGGGCGATCACGTCGTGCTGGTCGAGGATCGCGCGCCACGCGGTGTCGCCGAGCGCGGCCGAACGTTGGGTGGAGCCGACGATGTCGGTGAAGAGCACCGTGGCGAAGCGGCGGGAGGTGATCGGCTCGGGCACCGTGCCGGTACAAAACTCGACCATGATGTCGTTCATCTCGCGCCAGGTGGGCATCACCCAGCAGAAGTGGTCCTCGCCGGGGATCTCGACGTAGCGCGCTCCCGGGATCACGTCGGCGAGCACCCGGCCACCGGCGACGTTGAGGACTCGATCGCCCTTCACGTGCATCACGAGCGTCGGCGCAGTGATGCGCTCGGGCGCATCTCCAGCATCGAGGCCCATGATGCTCTGGACCTGCCGCTTGAAGTCCCGGGGGCTCGCAGATAGTCGCTCCAGCCGTCCCGCCCACCGCACGAACGACTCGTTGTCACTCTGGCTCGGCACGAACCAGTCGACAAAATACTGCGGCTCCTCACCCCACGTGTCCACGAGGTGATCAAACCGTTCGACGACCTCCGAGTTCGGGAGAATTGGCGGGTCGCCGGGCTCAGTGCGTTCGAACATTCGCGACCAGTAGCGCGGCGACGGCATCGTGTCGATCAGGATCACGTGGTCCACGCGTTCGGGGTACTCGGCGGTGAAGAGTTGGCTCATCAGCCCGCCTTCGGACAGACCGAGCAGATTGGTCCGCTCCCAGCCGAGCGCGTCCATCACCGTCACGATGTCGCCGATGCGTTGCTCGAGCGTCGGCATCTCGTCGGGTCGGTCGGAGAGACCGACGCCCCGCTTGTCGAACTGCGCGCACGTCATGTACCGGCCGAGGTATTCGTCGACCCGGTGGTAGTACTCGTGCTCCCAGATGACCTCGATGTTCGAGATCAGCGGCGGGACGATCAGCAGCGGCGGTCCGGAGCCCCACTGCTGGTAGGCGAGCCGGAGCCCGTCGGCCGACGTGGCGTAATAGGTTTCGGGCACCTGCACGGCGGCATCCTGCCACAACGCCCGGCGGTGCGGCAGTGGCGCGCCGGTACCGTGGCGGAATGTTCACGAGGCCCGACGAGCTGTCCGACGCCGACATCGTGCGCGTCGTCGCCGACGGTTGGGGACTCGAGGCGACGAGCGTCGAGTGGGCGCCCGTCGGCTTTGGTTCGCATCACTGGCACGTTCGGTCCGGCGCGCATCGTTGGTTCCTCACCGTCGACGATCTCGACGCACGGCGTGACCGCGGATCGGAAACGCGCGACCAGGTCGGCATCCAACTTCGATCGGCGCTCACTCTCGCCCGGTCGCTGCGAGATTCCGGTCTCGACTTTGTCGTTGCACCCGCCGACGCCGTGGGCAAGCACGTCGTTCACCCGATCAACGAGCGCTACCTGGCGGCGCTCTATCCCTACATCGACGGCGAACACCACTCATACGGTGCCTATCCAACGTCGGCCGCTCGGCTCGCGGTGTTGGACCGCCTGGTTGCCGTCCACACGACTCGACTCGGCGGCGTACTCGCGATCAAGCACCTCGATATCCCCAGACGGGCCGAGCTCGCGCTCACCCTCGCTGGCTCCCCCTCCGGATGGGGTCCCGGGCCGTTCGCAACCGAAGCGGCGGAGCTCCTTGACCGTCATCGCGGTGCACTCGTCGATGCGCTGGCTCGCTTTGACGAGCGTGTCGACGCCCTGCACCACTCGCACCCAAGTCTGGTGATCACGCACGGCGAACCGCACCGGGCCAACACCATCGACACGCGCGACGGCGTGATGCTGATCGATTGGGACACCGCGCGGCTTGCGCCCCCCGAGCGAGATCTCTGGACACTTATCGACGAAGACCCGACGCTCGCCGACGCCTATACCGAACGCACCGGCGTCGAAGTGAACCAGACGACCCTCGCGATGTATCGCTTGCACTGGGACTTATCAGAGATTTCCCTGTTCGTCGCCGACTTCCGCGCGCCCCACGAAGATACCGAGGGCACGCGATTGGCCTGGGCGAAGCTCCAGGAATGCACCGATCCGATTCGATGGTGAAACGCAGAGCGTCAGACCTTGCGACCAGCAAGCTCCGCGAGACGGGCTCGCGCCCGGTCCTCGTCGTCGGTGTCGAAATACTCCAGCGTGCAGAGACGCCCATTGCGGTCAATCGAGGCGACGTTGAGCCAGCCCCAGTCGGCGGTGGTCCCGTTTATCGATGTCCCGACCTGTCGGACCGACGCCAACACGGCCGGTCCGGAGACCTCGATGCTCTCCACGATCGCGAACACATCGGGGACCTGGGCCACGAGCGACTGCAGCGCGAGCACGAGCCCGTCCGGCCCCGTCGACGCGGGGTAGCCGAGGCGGCGGTGGTCGACCAGCTCCACGTCTGACGCGAGGATCGCGTCGAGCTCGCGCCAGTACCGGTGATTCATCGCCGCGCTGACGATCAGCAACGACCGCTCGGCCCTCCTCATCGAGCCCGACCGCGCGTAGCGCAGCTCCAGCTCGTCCAACGCGGGGAGGACGGCGTCGGCGTCGAACAGGGTGATCGACGCCATCAGCCCGTCCGCCTGTGACTCGATCACAACGAGCATCTCGAGCTCGAAGCCGGTCCCGGTGCGATACCAACGCCGGAGGAGCACGAGCTCCTCGCCCCGCCACGCGAGGGCGACGTTCTCGAGCGTCTCGAAGCCCACCTCGGCCCAACCGCGGAAGAGATCAACCACGGCATCGGCGTCGACCGCGCGGTGTGAACTTACGGTGCTGCGGCGATCCTCGAGTACCGCGCCGGGCGCGATCCCACTGCGGATCCACTCCCAGTCCCGCGCCGCGAAGGCTGCGGAAATCGATTGCATCATGGCCTCGAGCTCCGCCGCGGCTTTTTCGTGGCCGGACTTCACCGTTCCGCCCGCGATCTCGTCGAACCGGGCACGCGCCGCGGCACTTTCCTCGGCGTCGAATATCTCGAGGCGGGTGATGCGACCACCAGCCCACTGCGTGACCATCTGGTAACCCCACGAGTACCGGCTGCCGTCGGAGGTCGTGCCGAACGCTTCGCCATCGGTGAGCGTGACCTGGCCGCGTATCTCCACCTGGAGCGGGAGGTGCCGCACATCCGGCACCAATTCGACGACCGCTCGCGTCGAGGCGAGGAAGTCGGCGCGGTTGGTCCAACCCTGGCCGATCGACCGATGGTCGACCACCACCGCGCCGGGCGCATAGCGATCCTCCAGGGCCG
>JANLTQ010000431.1:0-12987 GCA_031363005.1 Acidimicrobiia bacterium
CCAGATGCAGGGCGGCGGCTCGAAGGTGATGAGCTTCGGGAAGAGCCGCGCCAAACGGATGGCCGTCGACTCGCCGAAGGTCACCTTCAAGGACGTCGCGGGCGCCGACGAGGCGGTCGAGGAGCTCCACGAGATCAAGGACTTCCTCGAGAACCCCAAGAAGTACCAGGCGCTCGGGGCGCGGATCCCGAAGGGCGTGCTGCTGTTCGGCTCGCCCGGTACGGGCAAGACGCTGCTGGCGCGGGCCGTCGCGGGCGAGGCCGGTGTGCCGTTCTTCTCGATCTCGGGCTCCGACTTCGTCGAGATGTTCGTCGGCGTCGGCGCGAGCCGCGTCCGCGACCTGTTCGAGCAGGCCAAGCAGAACTCGCCGTGCATCATCTTCATGGACGAGATCGACGCTGTCGGCCGCCATCGCGGCGCCGGCATGGGCGGCGGTCACGACGAGCGCGAGCAGACGCTCAACCAGCTCCTCGTCGAGATGGACGGGTTCGAGACCAAGGACAACATCATCCTGATCGCGGCCACCAACCGGCCCGACATCCTCGATCCGGCCCTGCTCCGCCCCGGCCGCTTCGACCGCACGATTGTGGTGGACCGGCCGGACCTCGAAGGCCGCATCGCCATCCTTCAAGTGCACGCACGCGGTATCCCGCTGGCGGCGGACGTCGATCTCGCGGTGTTGGCGCGTCGCACTGCCGGGTTCACCGGCGCGGACCTCCAGAACCTGATGAACGAGGCCGCGTTGCTCGCGACGCGCCGAGACGTGAGCGAAGTCGGGGTTCACGAGCTCGAGGAGGCCATCGATCGTGTGGTCGCCGGACCCGAGCGGAGAAGCCGATTGCTGTCGGACGGCGAGCGCCGGGTGATCGCCTATCACGAGGGTGGTCACGCGCTGGTGGGTCACGCGCTGCCGGGGACCGACCCCGTCCACCGGGTCACGATCATTCCTCGGGGTCGCAGTCTCGGCAGCACACTCACGCTTGCGACCGAGGACCGATTCCTGGTGCGGCGGAGTGAGTTGATTGCGCGGCTGGCGATGCTGCTCGGTGGCCGCGCCGCGGAGGAACTCGTCTTCGTGGATCCCACGACCGGCGCCCAGGACGACATCGCGCGCGCCACGACGATCGCGCGGCAGATGGTGACCGAGTTCGGCATGAGTGACTCCCTCGGGCCGATGCGGTTCGGCCAACCACAGGAGGAAGTGTTCCTCGGCCGTGACCTGCACTCGACTCCGGACTACTCGGATGAAGTCGCGGCGCGCATCGATGCCGAGATCCGAGAACTGATCGACCAGGCACACCTCATCGCGCGCACGCTGTTGGCCGACAACCGACCGGCGTTGGACCGGCTGGTCTCGGTGCTCCTCGAAAAGGAGACCGTTCAGGCCGAGGAAGTGGATGAGATCTTCGCCGGCGTTAGGGTCGTCGATCCGTTGAACCCAGGGGAGTAGTCCGTGAGCGTGGCCGATCCGACCGAAACCGTTGACCTGGAGCGGATTGCGGCCGCCGTGCGTGAGATCCTGCTCGCCGTGGGGGAAGACCCCGAGAGAGATGGCCTCGTCAAGACCCCGATGCGCGTGGCGCGCATGTACGAGGAGATCTTCGCCGGGCTTCGAGAAGATCCGGCCCAACACCTCACGGTCACCTTCGAGGCGAGCCACGACGAGATGGTCCTGGTCCGGGACATCCCGTTGTACTCCGCGTGTGAGCATCACCTGGTGCCGTTCCACGGTGTGGCGCACGTGGCGTACATCCCTGGCGACGACGGTCGGATCACCGGTCTCTCGAAGTTGGCCCGGCTCGTCGACGGTTTCGCCCGCCGCCCGCAGGTCCAGGAACGGCTCACCGCGCAGGTGGCGGACGCCATGGTGGAGATCCTTCAGCCGCGTGGCGTCTTCGTGGTGATCGAGTGCGAGCACCTCTGCATGTCCATGCGGGGCGTCCGCAAGCCCGGCACCCTGACCGTGACTTCGGCCGTGCGCGGCATCTTCAAGGCCAATCCCGCCACCCGTGCCGAGGCGATGGCCCTCATCGGCCCCCCAAGGTCCCGCGCTTAATTTCGGGTCGTCCGCTCCGTGGTTGAAAAGCGCGTGCCCGTTGGGACGCTCCCGACCTGCTCGCCTCCGCAAGCTCCGGCTCGGGGATTCTGGACCGTCGGAGTGACTCCGGGAGGCCATCATTTCTGGTCGTCCGCTCCGTCTCCTCGGGTCGTCCGCTCCGTGGTTGAAAAGCGCGTGCCCGTCGGGATGCTCCCGACCTGCTCTCCTCCGCAAGCTCCGGCTCGGGGATTCTGGACCGTCGGAGTGTCTTCCAGGCTCCCGCTCGGGGTTTCTGACCCATAGGGCCAGCCGGGGGTTCGGCTGTACGATGGCCCGCTGATGTTCCGGTGGGCGACGATCGCAGGGCCGGTCATGGGTGTGGTCAACGTCACCCCTGACTCCTTTTCTGACGGTGGTCGTTTCGTCGCGCCCGAGGCCGCGATCGAGCACGGAATCGGGCTCGTCGACGCGGGGGCGGCAGTCCTCGACATCGGCGGCGAATCGACCCGACCCGGCGCGGCACCCGTGGACGCGGACACCGAACTCGATCGCGTGATCCCCGTCATCGAGGGTCTGGCCGCGCACGTTTCGGTACCGATCAGTATCGACACCACCAAGGCGGTGGTGGCCCGAGCGGCGATCGCGGCCGGGGCGACGATCGTGAACGACGTGTCGGCCGGCGAAGCGGACGACGCGATGCTCTCGACGGTGGCGGATGCCGGCGCGGGATACGTGGCGATGCACCGGCGCGGGTCGTCCGAGACGATGCAGCGTGACCCGCAGTACACCGATGTCGTCGCCGAGGTCATCGAGTACCTCGCGGGGCGGTTGGACGCAGCTCGCGCCGCAGGAATCGCCGAGGACGCGCTCATGGCGGACCCGGGTATCGGGTTCGGCAAGACGATCGATCACAACCTGGCCTTGTTGGCCAGCCTGCCGGAGCTGATCGCCGGTGTCGGTGTTCCCGTTCTGGTGGGAACCTCGCGCAAGTCTTTCTTGGGTCGGCTCGTCGACGTCGACGAGCCGGCGGCGCGCGACGACGCAACGTTGGCGACCGTGGTGTGGTCGCTCGAGCGCGGCGCGTCGATGGTGCGCGTGCACGACGTGCGCGGTGCAGTTCAGGTGGCAGTCGTGTTGGGTGCGTTGGCGCGGGCAACGGTCGCGCGCCGGGAAGTGGTGGAGTCGAAATGACGACCTTGCGAGGACGTTGGGCCCAAGGGCTCGAACCGCGGATGTTCAGCTGGATCATCAAGGATCGGCTCGCGGCTTCCGAGCGCCCGGGTGGGTTCGCACGGAACCACCGCAAGATTCGGCGGCAGGAAGAGCTGATCTGGCTCGCCCAGAACGACTTCACCCGCGTGATCTCGCTGCTCGACTCGCCGCACAACCTCCATGCATACGGCGAGGCGGGGATCGCGTGTGAACACGTCCCGATCGGTCGGCACGACGAACTCGGCGACCGGCTGCCGAGTATCTACGAGTCGATCGCCCGCCGTCTCGATCTGCCCGAGGAACGCCTGCTCGTCCACCACGAAGAGTTCGGCGACCGCCTGATCGGTGTGCTGGCCGGATATCTGCTCTACGCCGGCCTGGTCGACGAAGGACCGCACGCGACGCTGCTGATCGAGCGACTCACCGGTCGTGAACTCGGTGCGGTCGGCCGCGAGATCGTGTCGATCACGCTCGAAGAACGCATCGTGCGTGGCCGGGTGCCGCGAGTCGCGGGCGCCTGAAATGGGCACCATCCTCGTCGAGGGTCTGGAGATCCTCGGGGTCCACGGTGTGTTGCCAGAGGAGCAGACGCGGGCGCAACCGTTCGCGGTGGATCTCGAACTCACGGCCGATCTCGGCCCCGCGGGTGCGTCCGATGATCTGGCCGACACGATCGATTACGGCGCGGTGATCGATGCCGTGGTCCGGGTGGTGCAGACCGAGCGGTATCAACTGCTCGAACGACTCGCGGTGCGAGTTGCCGCGGTGTGTCGCGAAGACGCTCGCGTCACCGCTGCCACCGTCACTGTTCGCAAGCTCCGTCCTCCCGTGCCGGCGTCGGTCACCTCCGTCGGTGTGCGCATCTCGACGTGACCCGCGCGTTCCTCGCCCTCGGTTCCAACCTGGGTGACCGGGCGGCCCACCTGCAGGCAGCCGTCGACTTCCTCCATGCGGAGCCGGAGCTGACCGTGCGCGCGGTATCACCGGTCTATGAAACTGACCCCGTCGGGGGGCCGGTGCAGGACGACTTCTTGAACGCCGTCATCGAGATCGAGACGGAGTATTTGCCGCGCCAGCTCCTCGAGATCGCCCACGCGGCGGAGGCCGCGGCTGACCGTGTCCGCGTGGAGCGATGGGGGCCCCGCACCCTGGACGTCGACATCGTGTTCATCGACGGTGTGACCGTGGACGAACCGGATCTCACCGTTCCGCACCTGCGTTGGCGAGAGCGAGACTTCGTGCTCGCGCCGATGCACGACGTCGCGCCGGATGTGGTCAAGGTTCCACGCGAGGGATGGCACGGGGTCCGGCGCGCGGCCGTCGTGCTGACGATGCCGACATGAACGGTCCCAGCGACTTCGCGTTGATCGGACCCGGCCGCGCCGGCTGCACCGTTGCCGCCGCGCTGATCGATGCCGGTTGGACCCTCGTCGGGATCGCCGGTCGGGACCCCGAGTCGGCGTCGACCCGCGCCGCGGCCGAACGGTGGGAAGTGCCGATCGGGACTGCGGCGGAGGTGGTGGTCGGCGCCTCGCTCGTGGTGATCGCCACTCCGGATCGCGTCATCGGCGAGGTTGCGGCAGCGATCGCGGAGGAAGTCGAAGCATCGGCGCTCGTGATCCATCTCTCCGGCGCCGTCCCACTCGGGGCCTTGGACGAGGTGGTGGCTCGCATCGGTGCGCTGCACCCGCTGCAGACGATGTCAGCGTTCGACGTCGCGCCGGCAGTCCTGCTCGGGGTGTGGTGCGCGACGGCGGGCGATCCCGAGGTCGACGTGATTGCGAAGACACTTGGCATGCAACCGTTCGACGTGCTCGATGCTGATCGGGCGCGCTATCACGCCGCCGCGTCCATCGCTGCGAATCATCTGGTGGCACTCACGGCTCAGATCGAGGCCACCACCGACGTCCCGTTCGAAGCGTTCGTGCCGTTGATGCGCACCGCGCTCGACAACGTCGCCGCGTTCGGTCCGGCGGTTGCGCTCACCGGGCCGGTGGCACGCGGCGACGTCGACACCGTCAGCGGTCATCTCCAGGCGCTTCCGGTGCCGGAGCGCGCCGCGTACGTGGCGCTCGCCCGCCGGGCCGCGGTACTGGCGGGACGCGATCCCGACGCCGACTTCGACGGTCTCCTCACGTGAGAATGCTCAACACCATTGCGGAGATCCGATCCGTCTGCGAGGAGTCGCGACGCGCCGGAGGATCGGTCGGGTTCGTCCCGACTATGGGGTACTTCCACGCCGGCCATCGGTCGTTGATGGAAGCGGCGCGCCGTGAGAACGACCTGGTGGTGGTCTCCCACTTCGTGAACCCCACGCAGTTCGGACCGAACGAAGACCTCAGCGCGTACCCGCGCGACCTCGAACGGGACACCGCGATCGCCATGGCTGCGGGAGTCGACGTGATGTTCATGCCGACGGTGGCGGAGATGTATCCGAGCGGCACTCCGCACACCACCGTGCACGTGGCCGGCCTCACCGAAGGGATGTGCGGCGCGGCGCGTCCCACGCACTTCGACGGGGTGACGACGGTCGTTGCGAAACTCCTCTCGATCGTCGGGCCGTGCCGGGCGTACTTCGGTCGCAAGGACTTTCAACAGTTGGCGGTCGTCCGCCGCATGACGGCCGACCTCGATCTTCCGGTCGAGGTGATCGGATGCCCGCTCGTGCGCGAAGCGGATGGGTTGGCGCGGTCGAGCCGGAATGCATACCTCACACCCACGGAACGCGCGGCCGCGCCGCAGCTCTACGCCGCGCTCTTGGGTTCGGTCGCACTGATCCGGGCGGGGGAGCGCCGCGCCGGTGCGCTCGTGGACTCCATCACTGCGAGCGTCGCCGCCGAGCCGGCGTTGACGTTGGAGTACGTCGAGATACGCACCGCCGACTCGTTGGTCCCGATCGATCCGGTCACGGGCTCCTTCGTGATTGCGTTGGCGGCGAAGGCCGGGCGGGCTCGACTCATCGACAACGTCGTGGTGGGGATCGACGGTGACCAGGTCAGCGTCGACGCCGGCTCGGACGGGCCCTCCGTCGTCACCAACCCGTAGGCTCCGCCGCCATGGATCTCCTGGTGCTGGGCAGCGGCATTGCCGGATTGTCGGCCGCGATCCACGCCGCGCAACGCGGCTGGACCGTCGGCGTCATCACCAAGGGTGAGTTGGCGACCTCGGCCACCCGGTACGCCCAGGGCGGTGTCGCCGCGGTGCTCGGAGATCCGGACACGACCGAGTTGCACCAGACCGACACGCTCGTTGCCGGAGCCGGGCTGTGCGATACCGATGCGGTCCACATCTTGGTCACCGAAGGACCGCGCCGAGTCCGAGAACTGATGGAGCTCGGCGCAAAGTTCGACGAGAAGAACGGCGCACTCGCGCTCGCCATCGAAGGTGGTCACTCGCTTCCGCGTGTGGTGCACGCCGGCGGTGATGCCACCGGCGCGGAAATCGAGCGCGCGTTGGCCGAAGCAGCGCACGCGCTCCCGAACATCGACGTGCGGGAGCGGTGCTTCAGTGTCGACGTGGTGGTGGAGCAGGGTCGGTGCGTCGGGATTCGGGCGTTGGATCCCACTGGTCGCCCGATGGAGATCCGTGCCCGCCATACGATCCTCGCCACCGGCGGTGCCGGGCAGCTCTTCGCGGTGACGACGAACCCGCCGGTCTCGACCGGCGACGGGATCGGGATGGCGCTGCGCGCCGGCGTATCGGTTGCGGATGTGGAGTTCATGCAGTTCCACCCGACGGCGTTGGACCACCCGAGCATGCCGCGGCCGTTGCTCTCCGAGGCGCTGCGCGGTGACGGCGCGGTGTTGCGGGATGAGTACGGAGAGCGGTTCATGGTGGGCGAGCACCCCCTTGCGGACCTCGCCCCGCGCGATGTGGTGGCGCGTGCGATTGCGCGTCGACTCGTCGAGCGCAAGCTCCCGCACCTGTGGTTGGACACCACCTCGATCGAAGATTTCCCGGCACGCTTCCCCACCATCTGGGCGTCGGCGCGGTCGGTTGGGCTCGACCCGCGCGTCGACCTCCTCCCGGTTGCACCGGCGGCGCACTACCTCTCGGGGGGAATCGCCACCGATCTGGACGGCGCCTCTACCTTGCCCGGCCTCTGGTCCTGCGGTGAGGCCGCGTGTTCCGGGGTGCACGGTGCGAACCGATTGGCGTCCAACTCGTTGCTCGACGGGCTCGTGTTCGCCCCCCGCATCGTCGAAGCCATCGCGGCTGGGAAGGATGCACCGGAGTCGACGGGCGTCTTGCGCGGCGCGCCGATGGACGTGCTGACCCCCGATCTGATGCCGGCCCGCCCCGAAGGTTCGATCTCACTCGCCGCGCTCCAAGCACTCATGACCACCGGCGCCGGGGTGTTGCGGGATGCGGAGAGTCTCGAGCGGTGTGCCGAACGAGTGGCGATCGACGTCGACGCGCACGACGCGGCGAGCTTCGAGTTGCGGAATCTTTTGACCGTGGCCCGCTCGCTCGTTGCCGCCGCGCTCGCGCGCAAGGAGAGCCGGGGCACCCACACCCGGCTCGACTTCCCGGACACTTCGCCGGAGTTCCTGGGTCGGTTCTTCGGAGCCGGAGAAACGCCATGGTTCGTTCCGCTCCCAGTGGAAGCGCGCACGTGAGGACGACGAACGATGGCTAGCGACTTTGATCCGCCGATTGCCGGTCTGCGGACGCTGGTTGCTCGCGCGCTCGAAGAGGATTTCGGCCTGCTGGGCGATCTGACGTCGATTGCCACGATCCCTGACGACGCCACCGCGGATGCGGCAATCGTCGCCCGTCGGTACGGGGTGTTGGCCGGGACGGCCGCCGCCACCGAGGTGTTTCGCCAGACGGATCCGAGTCTGACCCTGCAATGGCATGCGGCCGACGGCGACATCGTGGAGAACGAGGAAACGCTCGCCTCGATCATGGGCAACCTGCGCTCGATCCTCGCCGCCGAACGCACCGCACTCAACCTGCTCCAGCACGCGTCCGGCGTTGCGACGCTGACCCGGGAGTACGTGCAGGCCGCCGAGGGGCGCACCAAGGTTCGGGACACGCGCAAGACGCTGCCCGGACTGCGCGCAATCGAGAAAGCCGCGGTGCGGGCCGGGGGCGGGTTCAATCATCGAGAGTGTCTGAGCGATGCGGTCTTGATCAAGGACAACCACCTCGCGTTCATGGACCTCACCGCCGCGGTGGAGCGCGCCAAAGTGCGGTGGCCGGGCCGGACCGTCGAAGTCGAATGCGACACGATGGCGCAAGTGCTCGAGGCCGTGGCGGCCAGCGCCGATCTGATCCTGTTGGACAACATGAGTCCGGACGACGTGCGCGTTGCGGTGACGAACGTCGACGGCATGGTGCCGCTCGAAGTCTCGGGCGGCATCACCTTCGAGACCATTCGTGACTACGCCGCAACGGGCGTGGATTTCATCTCGGTTGGTGCGCTCACGCACAGCGCGCCGGCGCTCGATATCGCGCTCGACGTCACCCCAGTGCAGAAGAGCTGAGTTCGCATGCTGTTGGCCATCGACACCGGCAACACCCAAACCGTGATCGGACTCTTCGACGGCGTCGAGCTCGCGGACCACTGGCGGATCGCCACCGTCGCGTCTCGCACGTCGGACGAGCTCGCGCTGATGATCCAACAGTTCCTGGGGTTCCACGGGTTCTCGTTCGACGATCAGGTGACCGGAGTCGTGATCTGCTCCGGAGTTCCGAGCGTCACCGGCGCGTTGCGGGAGATGACGGCTCGGTACTTCGGGTTCGACGCGCTCGTGGTCGAACCGGGAGTGCGGACCGGGATGCCGATCCTGTATGACAACCCGAAGGAGGTCGGTCCGGATCGCATCGCGGATGCCGTGGGCGCGTTCGATCTCTACGGCGGACCGACGATCGTCGTCGACTTCGGAACCGCGAACACGGTCGAAGCGATCAGCGAAAAGGGCGAATACCTCGGCGGCGCCATCTTCCCCGGGGTCGAGATCTCGATGGAGGCGTTGTTCGGACGGGCAGCTGCGCTGCGCAAGGTCGAACTGGTGCCACCCCGGAACGTCATCGGCAAGTCCACCGTGGAATCGATTCAGTCCGGCGTGCTCTACGGGTTCAGCGGCCAGGTGGACGCCATCGTGCGTCGGTTCCAGCTCGAACTCGGTGAATGCACCGTGGTCGCCACCGGCGGACTCGCGGAGCTCATCATGCCGTTCTCCGAGACGATTCAGCATCACCAACCGTGGCTGACCCTGCAAGGGCTGCGTCTCATCTTCGAGCGCAACGCGGAATAGTAGGGCCCGGCTCGGGCAGATTCGCCGGCGCGCTTCAGGCCGCGGTGATCGTGGTCGAAAAGCTGGAGTATTGGAGCCGTCACTCGTCAAATTCCCGGCTCTCGTCGCGGTCCGACATACTTGATGGCTCGCTCGAGACCAGAGGGGATCCATGCGCGTACTGATCACGGGAATGGGCGGCGAGCTCGGTACCCGAGTCGCGCAACTGCTCGAGGCGCGGTCCGAAGTCGCCGAAATCGTCGGCGTGGACTTCGTGCCGCCTCGGAGGCGACTTCGGCGGAGTGAGTTCCGGCGCATCGACCCGCGTGATCGCGAGAAACTCGCTGCGTTCGTCACCGAGTTTGCGCCCGACACCATCGCGCACGTCGGCGTGTACGAACCGTCGTCCCGGCTCACACCCCGAATGTCCGCGCTGTACACCCACGCGTCGGCGGTCGCTGCAATTGGTGCAGCGGCCCGCACTGGGAAGCTTGAACGCCTGGTGCTCCGCAGTGGTATCTCGGTCTACGGGCGAGGCCCCGGCCGTCCCGGTGTTCCGGACGAAGACGCCCCGGTTGCGCCCACCACACCTTTCGGTCGGTCGTTGCTTGCGCTCGAAGCGCTGGCTGCCGACGTTGGACGCCAGCACGACATTCCGGTGGCGGCGTTGCGGATGGCGACGGTGGCGGGTTCGCACATGCCGAGCCCGCTGGGCCGGGTGCTGCGTCTGCCTGCGGTTCCGGTGCCGGCCCTGGCCGACCCGGTCTTCCAGTTAGTTCACGCCGACGATGCCGCCGGCGCGATGGTGGCCGCGTTGTTCGCAGGGACGGACGGACCCATCAACGTCGTCGGTCCCGGTGCCGCCAGTGTGTGGCAAGCCGTGCGGCTCGGCGGACGGATCCCGATTCCCATCACCGGGCCGCTGTGGTCGTTGGCGGCCCAGACCGTGGAACTCGCCGGCGCGCCGATGCCGCCGCACGTCATCGAACTGTTGACCAAGGGCAGCGCGGCCGACGGCGGTCGCGCGATCGAGGAACTCGGCCTGGAATCGCTGCGACCGACGCTCGACGTGTGTACAGAACTCTTCGAGTGGGCCACCGTCACACCACTCCGACCTGAGGTCGCGATGATCGGAGCGTCTCGTGGGTGAAGTCAGCGCACTGCCGCGCTTCGGAGTCGACGTGGAACACGGCCAGGAGGTCTCCGTCGTCCAAGTCCTGCGGCGGCGGCTTGATGGCCGCTTCTCCGTCGACCCGTTCGGCGCGGATCCACAACTTCAGGATCTGCTTGCTCCGGTCGTTCGGCGGCTCATTCCGGTCCGTGTCAGCGGCGCCGATCACCTGCCGCGCTCGGGACCGGCACTGTTCGTGTCCAACCGAGGGTCGGGGGTGCTCGAGCCCTCCGCACTGTCCGTCGCGGTCCGACAGGTTTCGGGTCGGCGCCTGCGCGTGGTCGGTACGCCCGAGGTCCCGCTCATCGGCGACGTGCTCCGCAAGTTCGGC
This sequence comes from Acidimicrobiia bacterium, assembly GCA_031363005.1. GTDB lineage: Bacteria > Actinomycetota > Acidimicrobiia > IMCC26256 > JAENVU01 > JAENVU01. The sequence continues at coordinate 10,995 of JANLTQ010000431.1, forward strand.
AGCATCAACAACTATCCCGGCGATCTGGCCGCCGCCCTTCGTGCCGGCCATCTGGCCGCGCTCCCGTTGGGCGTGAACTGGCTCCGCAATGGTGGCGGTGTTGCCCCGACGGACATGCTCGTCGCCGCGCTCGGCTACTCGGTGATCCCGGTGTTCGTGGGTCCCGGCGGTCCGTTCGGAATGGCGATCAGGCCGTGGCGGGTCGTGCTCGGCGCGCCGATCACCGTCGGCAGCATCGGCGAACGCGATCCGTTGTCCGCAGCCGAACTCGCAGAAACGGTGCGCGCCGCAGTGCACGAACTGGCCTGACTCGTCCGGAGTGTCCGGTTCTGGTCCGTCGGAAGCACGTTGGCTGATTAGCCTTTCGGGATCGTGCGATGAGCGTCCCTCGTTCGTCGAAGGTCGGGGAGGCTGCGTGTCCGAGGTCGTCGTTGACGACGGTATGACCATTCACTACGACGTCTTCGGCCGTCGTGATGGTGTGCCGCTGCTGATGATCCAGGGCTTGGGCACGGACTCGCGTGGGTGGGCGCTGCAACGGCTGGCGCTCGGTCGTCGATACCGGTGCATCACGGTCGACAACCGCGGCGTGGGTCGAACCGGTCCTGCGCCCGAGCCGTACTCGCTTGAGCGGATGGCGCTGGATGCTATTGCGGTGCTCGATGCCGAGCACATCGACCGCGCCCACGTGATGGGTGCCTCGATGGGCGGTGTGATCGCGCAGATCATCGGTGTGCTGCACCCCGACCGCACCCGATCGCTGATCTTGGCGTGCACCGCGTGTCGTCACCATGAGTGGCGTCGAGAACTGCTGACCGAATGGGCCGACGCGGTCTCGGCCGGGGGCATGGCTGCACTCGGCGACGAAGCGCTCCAGTGGTTGGTGGGTCCCCGCCTGCGGCGGCGGTTCGGCATGTGGCTCAACCTGATCGCACGCGTGGTCTTGCAGCAACCGCCCGAACCGTTCGTTGCTCAGGTGCACGCGATCCTTGACGCGCCCGACAGTCTCCGGCTCGAGTTGTCTGCGATCCGCGTCCCGGTCCTGGTGATCACCGGTTCCCAGGATGCACTCACGCCGGTGGGCGACGCGGAGGAACTTGCCGAGTTGATCCCGCACGCCCGGCTAGAGGTCATCTCGGGCGCGGCGCACGGATTGATGGCGGAAGCGCCCAACGGTTTCAACGAGGCGGTGTTGCGGTTCCTCGGCGATGCCGATGCGGCCGAGCACGCGCTCGAACCGCGCGCCGAATCCGCCTGACTCGATTTCGGTGCCGGCGGTGACGGGCCGCGCACGGGGTGGGCGCGCCGGTCAGTTGATCGTGCGGATGGCGGAGCAGACGCCACCGACGCGCGATCGGTACGTCGACTTCCTGCGTGCCGTTGCGATCCTCGCGGTCGTGTGCGGTCATTGGATGATCGCCACGATCCAACGGACGCCGCACGGAATTGCGATCGGCAACGTGCTGAGTCACCAAGCGAGTCTCCGTCCACTCACGTGGGTGTTCCAGGTGATGGGCGTGTTCTTCGTGGTCGGTGGCTTCTCCACTCGGCGCACGATCGAAGCAGCATCCCACTTCGATGTGGGCGCGTTTCTCGCCGGCCGCGTCGAACGGCTTCTGCGACCCACGCTCGTGTTCGTCGTCGCCTGGCTTGGCGCGGTCGTCGTGCTCCGGAGTGCGGGGGTCGACGCGCGGCTCACCCACGCGATCGCGCGCATTGCCGCGCAGCCGCTGTGGTTCCTCGCGGTCTATCTCGTCGTCACGCTCATTGCACCGGCACAGCTTGCGTTGCATCGTCGGGTGCCCGCGCTGCTCATCGTGATCCTCCCGATCGCGACCGTCGTGGCGGACGGGCTGCGGTTCGATCACGTCGCTCCGGGAGTTGCCGTTCTCAACTATCTGTTCGTCTTCGCGTTCGCGCAGGAGTTGGGATTCCACCTCTCGAGCGGTTGGGATCGCATCACGCGCGGAGTTGCGCTGCTGATCGCGGCGGC
>JANLTQ010000435.1:0-2774 GCA_031363005.1 Acidimicrobiia bacterium
GAGTTGCAGGTGCTGTCGCCGAACCCGCTGACGTACTTCACGCACGTGGAGCCCGAGTGGGCCGGCGCCTTCTGTCGGCGACACAACGACGAACTCGCGGCGCTCGTCGCGCGCGCACCGGATCGCCTGGCGGGGTTCGCACAGCTCCCGATGCAGGACCTCGAACTCGCGACCGCGGAGTTGGTGCGGGCGACGCGCGACCTCGGATTGCTCGCGCCGTACGTGGGGACGGACCTCGGTCGGCCGCTCGACGCGCCGGAGCTCGATGGTTTCTACGCCGCGTGTGTGGACCTTGATGTTCCACTGTTCCTGCATCCGGCACCGGATGGGATCGACAGCCCGAGGCGCGACGAGCGTCTCGCGCGTTTCGACGGCGACTTGTGGTTGGGGTTTTGTTTCGAGGAGACACTCGCGGCCTCGACCCTCGTGCTCGGCGGTGTGCTCGACCGCCATCCCGACCTCGACGTCTGCATCTCCCACGGCGGCGGTGCCACGGCGTGGCTCGCGGAACGTCTGGAGCACGCCGCGCGCACGCGGCCGTGGGCACCGGAGTCGTTGCGTGAGCCCGGCGCGACGGCGCAGCGGTTGGGGCGGCTCTGGTGGGACGCCCACGTGGGCGGTCCGCGCGCGTTGGCCGTGTTGATCGAGGCGTTCGGGTCCGATCATGTGGTCGCCGGCACGAACCTCGCGGGGTGGGACCACAGCGCGGATCCGTCGTATGACGATCCCCACCTGGCCGCCACGTTCGACGCCAACGCCCGGCGATTGTTGCGGCTCGCCGAGTGAGCCTCGCGGCCGCGACGCGGTGCTAGTGATCGAGCCGGTACTGGATTCCGGCTCGCTGCGCGACAAGTGGCTGGAGCACGTCGACGATCAGGGCCCGATGGGCGGGGTGGTCGCGGTAGGTGATGTATCCGGCTTCGTCGTCGAAATCAGCGACGACGACGAAATCCCAGTTCGGGTCCGCGAGTCCGGCGTCCGGCCCGAATCGGTAGTCACGCACGGTCGGGACCTGCCGGCCGAGCGCGGTCAGCGCGTCCGCGGCCGCACGCTTCGCGGCATCGGTCGTCTCGGCGGTCCACTGGAACATGACGACATGGCGAAACACGGCCGTACCGTACCGCCGCGCTCGAGGGCGCTCCCGCCCGGGGATTCACGAACGGGTCGCGCGACTCGTGTCCCGCGGTGGGGGCTGGGATCGGAGAGGCTTGACCCCGGGGCGGAGACGCCGTACTTTACGCTGTTTACCTGCGAGATCGGCGTGACGTTGGGAGACGAGTGTCGCCACCACGAGCTCGACTTGACCGCGACCTGATCGTCGCGACCGCCCGCCAGATGGTCGCCGAAGACGGGCTGGCTGCACTGTCGTTGCGGCCGCTCGGTGCCCGCCTCGGCGTGACCGCGCCCGCGCTCTACGCCCACTTCGACAACAAAGAGGCGATCCTCGTCGCCGTGGCCGAAACCGAGTTCGCGCGCCTGATCGAACGATTCCAGCTTGCGATCCGTGGAGTGGAGCCGCCGATCGATCGGATCAAGGCGCAGAGTCGCGCGTACGTCCAACACGCGCTCGAGCACCCGGCGTTGTTCGAGATCCTGTTCGTGTTCCGCCCGGCCTGGTCCCCGAACCCGGACGCGCCGGAGTTGCCGATCGCGTCGAAAGCGTTCGAGATCTCCGCGACGGCGGTCGACGACGCCATCGCGGCGGGTCTCCTGGGACAATCGGACTCGCTGATGGCGAGCCTCACGATCTGGAGCGCGGTGCATGGTGTTGCGACGCTGCTGTTGGCGCGTCCCGCCCTCGGTGCGGACTTCGAGGCCGCGCTCGTCGAATCCGTGATCAACAGCGTCGTCGCCGGTCTGGCCGCCGAGGTGCCGCCAGCCACCACCGCTCGTCCGAGTCCCCGTGGAACCAAGGGAGATCACTGATGCCGATTCCTCGTTCGTTGTTGTCGCTCGACGATCCGGTGGATCACGACCTCACCGTGACGCACGGGGTCTGGCCCGAGGACTTGAGCGGTGAGTTGATCATCAGCGCGCCACACCCGGACACCCTCGACGCGCCGCACGCGTTCTTCGGTGACGGCATGACCTATCGCCTCTCGCTTGCGGCCGGGACCCACGGTGCGCCGGAGAGTTCATTCGCGTGGCGGCAGAAACGAATCGATTCACCGTCGGCTCGGCTGCGGCGGGCCCGCCCGGACGTCTTCAACGCGACCATGCTCGGCGTGCACTCACCGTTTGGTCTGACCAACGCGGCCAACACGGCGCCGCTCCCGTGGGGCGATCGACTGTTCATGACGTGGGACGTCGGCCGGCCGGTCGAGGTGGATCCGTTGACGCTGGACTTCCTCGGGGAGGTGGGTCATCGCTCGGAGTGGTCCGCGATGGAACTGTTCCCGCAGCCGCTGCTCCCGATGGTGACCTCCACCGCGCACCCGGTCATCGATCCCGAACGTGACGTGCTCTGGACCGTGAACACCGAGCTCGGCGCGCTGCACGTGGTGCGATGGGACGGCGTTGGGCCGTTGCAGCGGTGGCCGATCACCGGCGCGGTCATGCCGCAGTCCGTGCACACCATCACCCAAACCCGTGAGTGGTTGATCGTGGCGGACTGCGCGTTCAAAGTGGAGCCCCAGGTGTTCTTCGGCGGCGACCGCACCCAACCCGCCAACCACTCCGGCCCCGTGTACCTGATTCGCAAAGACGCGCTGGAGTCGACGCCGCCGGGCGAGGCGGTCGACTGCATTCCGTTCGAGCTCGCGCCGGAGATGAAC
>JANLTQ010000438.1:0-13406 GCA_031363005.1 Acidimicrobiia bacterium
CGCCGATGAAGACCTGCCCTTCGGTGACGCGATCCAATCCGGCCAGGCAATGGAGCAGGGTGGACTTCCCCGAGCCCGACGGTCCCATGATCGCGGTGAACTGGTGGGAGGCGAAGTCCACGGAAATGTGATCGAGGGCGCGGACTTCGGCCTCGCCCTCGCCGTAGACCTTCGAAGCGTTGACGGCACGGGCCGCAACGGATTCGGGACGTGGGGATGCTGCGGGCGTGCTCATTCGCAGGCTCCAAAGGGTTTGGTGGGAGGACGCTCAGACTAACGAGAGCGGGAGAAAATCCCGCACCTGGGTCCTGCAGTGTGGCACCGGCGAGTTCCGATGGAGCTCTCGCGGAACTCCCAGATTGGGCCACCACACTGCCGACCATGAGCAACGATCTGATGACTCCACGCACCTCGACCGCAAAGGGCGCGGCCACGCACTGCGCGAAGCCTGGACCGCGTCACCATCTCCGATCGCGGACCGGGAATCGACGACGAGACTGCGGCGCGAGCGTTCGAACGGTTCGTGCGGGCCGATCCCGCGCGCACCCGCGAGCACGGTGGATCAGGACTGGGTCTCGCAATCGTGCAGGACGCGATTGGGGCGCACGATGGTTCAGTGTCCTTGCGGTCAGACCTCGAGCGCGTCACCGTCGTCGAGTTCGTGCTCCCCCGTTGACGCGACCCTGACTCCGACCCCGATGGGCTCGGTGCGACTGCGTGCCCGGCGGCCGAGGAAGAAGAAGAGTGCGACGGCCACGACGAACACCACGATGCTGACCCACCCGTTGAGCCGCAACGGACCGATCGTGTGGGCGGGGTCGACGCGCATCTCTTCCATGAAGAACCGGAAGAAGGTGTAGCCCGCGGCGTACAGCGCGAAGAGTTGCCCGCGCGCGAACTTGAACTTGCGGTCCAGCGCAATCAGCGCGAAGCCGAGCGCGATGCACCACATCGATTCGTAGAGAAACGTCGGTTGGAACGTGCGATCGTTCAGGTACTGCACCGGACGGTGCGCCCGATCGATTTCGACCGCCCACGGCAACTTCGACGGTTCGCCGAACAGTTCCTGGTTGAACCAGTTGCCCCACCGACCGATGCCTTGTGCGAACGCGAGACCCGGGACGATGGAATCGGCGATCGGACCGAACCCCACCTTCCGGCGCCGGGCGACAATCAGCACGGCGAGCGCGCCGCCGAGGACACCACCCCAGATGCCCAGGCCGCCCTGCCAGATCTTGACCATGTTCTCGGGGTGGTCGCGGAAGAGTTGGTAGTCCGTGACCACGTGGTAGATCCGGGCGCCGACCACCCCGCCGATGACGGCCCAAAACGCGATCGAGTCGAACGCATCGCCGTCGCCGCCGCGCTTCACGTACCGGGTGCGGCCAACCTTGGCGGCGACCACCACACCGAGCGCGATCATCAGCCCGTACATGTGGAGCGGCACCGGCCCGAGGCGGACCACACCGTCACTTGGGCTGGGAATGGACGCCAGAAGGTTCACGCTCACGTCGGGACTCTACGAGATCGACCGTCGCCCACATTGCTCGCGCTTGTCGCTCTGAACGTCCCTGGGGTGGCGCAAACGACAAACGGTGAGGGTTCGGGGGCTGATTCGCCGTTACTTGACCAGGCGCGACATGCGGCGGTCGGCGAGGATCTTGCCGTTGGTCTGACAGGTTGGGCAGTAGGTGATCTCGTGGCTTTCGAACGAGACCCGGCGCATCGGCGTCTCGCACTCCGGACAGGGCAGCCCGTGACGGTTGTGCACCCGGAACCGCTCCCCCAACTTCGCCTCCGAGAGCCCGCCCCGACGTTGCCGTTCCGATGCGAGCGCCTCGTCCATCGTCACGCGCACGGCGTCGACGAGACGGCGACGGGCGTCCGGATCGAGTTTGGCCATCGTGATGTACGGAGAGATGTGGGCGCGGTGCAACGCGTCGTTCACGTAGCCGCGGCCGATACCCGCGACGGTGCGTTGATCCCGCAGCAGCGTGTGGATCCGGCGCTTGTCGCCACTGGTGAGGATCAACGTCTCGAACTCATCCGAGTCCGGCTCCGGCCCGAGCCCGGCAACCGGCCCGACGTCATCCGCAGCGAGGACCCACCACGCGACCTTGCGTTCATGGCCGTACTCGCGAACGAAGATCGCGCGGTCGTCGTCGAAGTGGATCCGGACCGCGCAGCCCTTGGCCTTGGTGCGCTTCGGCGGAATCTCGATGTCGAGACGACCGGCCTGGGAGAGGTGCAACATCAGAGCCACCGGACCGTCGGTGACGAAGCGGAGATACTTCGCCCTGCGGGTCACGGCCGTGAGGTGGGTCCCGATCAGCGCCTCCGGCGCCGGCGTCACGGTCTTGAGCGACGAGAAGCCGAGCGCGTCGATCTTCAGGAACACGGCGCCGGTGAACGTCTCCTCGAGGCGTTCGGCCAAGGCCTGCATCTCCGGAAGTTCAGGCATGATTTCGGCCTCTCCACTCGCAGCCGACCTGGCCGCATCGCTCGCAGTCGAAGAGTGTCGCGCACCAGTGAAGCTCGCTCCGCGGCTGCTCCCCTCCGTTCGTTCCTCACTGCGGCTCGGGTCTGTTCACGCTCGAGTGAGCAGTCCGAGGTTTACCGGCGGCGGTTTTGCATGCGTTTGCGGATGAGTTCACGGCGCTGGCGGACTTCGGCGTAGGTGAGTGAGTCGCCCCACTCCTCGCCGATGCCCATGCTCGCCTTCACCGAGACGAGGTCGAGATCGGGCGTGGCGTCGAGCCCGAGGTCCTGCGCGATCTGGTCGCCGTACTGGGCCTGGAAGTACAGGTAGACGTGCGCGATCTCGCCGAGGATGTCCAGGTCCGGCGCAAGCGTGGCCGTGGCACCGTCCAGAAACATCATGTTCTTCACGAAGAGCATCAGCTCCTTCGGTGCGCGCGCGCCGTATTCGAGCAACTTCTTGGTGAGCTCACGCAACTCGCCGACGAGTTCGTCCGCGCTCATCAGCGTGGGGTCCTTCACCGGCTGGTCGAGGCCGAGGTCGTGGACGACCGCATCGAGATCGGTGTCCGCCGGGAACGCGCCGAGGTCACGGAGCGCCGCAAGTTGGCCACGCACGTCGCCGGCACTGCCCAACACCAGCAAGCGAAGAAACGCGAGCCGCTTGCGCTCGTCGAGCCGTCCGGTGATCCCGAAGTCCAACAGCGCGGTGCGACCGTCCGGCATCACGAACGCATTGCCACCGTGGAGGTCGCCGTGGAACACCCCGTAGACGAGTGCGCCTTCAAGGAACGAGATCAGCGCGGAACGCAACAACTTGTTGGTGTCGATGCCCGCGGCATGCATGCCCTCGGCGTCGTCGAAACCGAAACCGGAGAGCCGTTCCATCACGAGCACGCGGCGGGTCACCAAACGGGGATGCGGGCGCGGCACGATCGTCTCGCGGATGCCGATCTTCGACAGCGCACTCGCGACGTCGAGCATGTTCTCCGCCTCGAGGCGGAAGTCGAGTTCTTCGACGATCGTCTCCGCAAAGAGTTCGACAAGCGCAGGCGGATTCGCGAGCGCCGCTACCGGGATGCGACCGACCATGCGCGGACCCAACCACGCGAGCGCGCGGAGATCGTCATGCACGCGCCGGGCGACGGACGGCCGCTGCACCTTGACCACGACGGACTCGCCGGTCACGAGGGTTGCCGCGTGGACCTGCGCAATCGATGCGGCAGCCAGAGGCTCGGTCGAGAACTCGCTGAACACTTCGTCGAGTGGCCGACCGAGTTCGGTCTCGACGATCTCGCGCACCGCGGCGAACGGTTCCGCCGGTACGCGGTCCCGGAGCTTCTTGAACTCGCCGACGAGCTCCTCCGGGAAGAGGCCGTCGCCGCCCGAGACGATCTGACCGAGCTTGATGTACGTAGAACCGAGACGTTCGAAACTGCGACGCAACCGAGCCGAGATACCGGCACGCGAGCGTTCGGTACCGCGCTCGCGCACGTACCAGACCGCGAGCGCCCACCCGACTGAGGAGATCACCCGCGCGCCCCGCCGCAGCGGCGGTACTCGAGGGGGTGTGGTGAGCCGACCGAGGCCCGCGCGGGTACGGCGGCGCACGCCATCGAGCCCCCGCCGCCAAGTCAGATCGTCAGGATCGACGATCCAGGGTGGGGTGTCACTGAAGGCGCCGAACGCCTGATCGGCAGGTGCGGAGTCGATGCCCGGACGGTAGCGCCGGGCATCGCCTCACCACGTACGCGAACTAGCTCAACTAGCCGTAGGCCCGGCAGCCCCAACCGGAGAGTCCGAACCGCGCGTACACGCGCTCGGCTACCACGATCTGCTGCTCGCGGGTCGCCATGCCGGCGTTCGGGGCGAACTGACGGCCGCCGAAGCCGGTCCAGGTGCCGTTGTAGAACCCGACGCCACCCGAGAATGATGATCCCTGCATGTGCCAGTTCCCACCGGTCTCACACTCGGCGATGCCATCCCAGTTCACGCCGGTCTTCGGGCGGTAGTACTCGGCCACCGCGGCGTTGATCGCAGCGGCCTTCTCTTCCTGTTGCTTGACGAGCGCAACGAAGAGTTGCAGTTCCGCTTCGGCGCGTGCACGCGACACCAGCGCAGCTTCGATGGGAACGCGTGCGGCCGTCGGTACCGCTTTCGCACGACGAGCCGTTGCACCACCGGCCACCGGCTCGGCCGAGAATGCGACACCCAATGCGAACAAGCCGACGAACAAGCTCGTGACGACGGCAATCGCGGCGCGCCAGCTCGGTTGGTGGCGTGCTTCCATGACGACGGTCGGGAGATCAACCACAGCCGCCACCCCACGGTCCGAGTCCCTGCGTTGCCAGCAGGTGTTGCGCCATCGCGTCCTGATCGGCCGGGCTGGCGTTCGACGGGTTCACACCGACGAGGTCGGTCCGTCCCGCGGATTGTGCGTTGTTGTTCCAGGTGCCGGGCATGAACTGATATGCGCCCGCAGCACCCGATGACGTGTTCACGACGTCGTACTGGCCGCGACTCTCGCGGTGCTTGATGCAGTCGAGGACGTTGCCGCCGCCGGACGACCGCGGCGTGGCCGGTCGACGGACGCGCGCACGAGCCGATGCTTCGGCCTGCTGTGCGCGTTCGATGGCGGCGATCGCTTCGAGCCAGCGCGCGGTGTTGACCGCTTCGGTGAATCGTGCGATCACGACCGTGTCGTGATGCGCCTTGACTGCCGGGTCGACCGGGGGGAGGCCGACCGGCAACGCAGCGGCGCGGGACGAGACCAATCGGTGGTGGCGCGAGACCGAGGGACGGACTCGCTCGGGGGTGTCGTCGGCGGCGGCAGATGCCGAGCCGACCAGGGCAGTTCCCGTCGCAAGGACGAGAAGCCCCGAGCTGATCGCAAGGGCGCGACCGTTCATGAGGTGCTCCTTTCACTCCGCCAACCCCCGTCGCCATGTCGTCCGGGCGCGCGTCGACGCCAGGATGGATGAGGAAGGGGCGAATGCCGCACAACGGAAAGAGTGGGCGTTCGGGACCGTCAAACTACCGGTGGGGTGCGACCGTCGACCAGTTTCCTTCCAGATTCTGGAAGCTCTTCCGTCCGACCCATGTGCCAGTGAGCCCGCTCTGGCGGCCCGGGAGCGCGCCGCGGAAAAGGTTTGTGACACCCTTCACAAGCCTCGGAATTCGGCGAATTGTGGGGATCAATCCGCGCTCGCGGCCACCTTCGATCGGGGCGATCTGCGACCGTCGAGGACTCCTCGCGGGGTCACGACGAGACCGGTCAGACCGCGTTCGGCGTGCGCCATCCGTCGGGACAACAGCCGCTGCGCGTACCCGAGAACGGTGGTCGCGTACCCAGGATCCGCGGCGCGGTTCACGAGTTCTTCGGGGTCGGTATCGAGGTCGTAGAAGATGGGCGGGAGGCCGGAGAAGTGCACGTACTTGCCGTGCTCATCGCGGAGACACGAGAGACTGCACTGGTCCATCGACAGGCCGAGCAACGACTCGGCGAAGCCACCGATCGGATCGCGGAAGTCCCATTCCCAGAACGCCGCATCGCGCCAATCGATCGGCTGCTCACCGCGCAGGAACGGAAGCAGCGACATCCCGTCGCACTGCAACGGGATGTCGAGACCGAGCCAGTCGAGCATGGTGGGCATGAGGTCCACGTTCTCGGTGAAGCGATCGCGGACCACGCCACCGTGCGCAGCCGGTGCGTCGGGATCACGCACGATGAGCGGGATGTGAAAGCTCTGGTCAAACCAGCCGAGCTTCTCCGTCAACCAGTGGTCTCCGAGTTGTTCGCCGTGATCCGAGGTCAGGACCACGAGCGTGTCGTCCCACGCGTCGCGCGCGCGGATACCGTCGAACAACCGGCCGAGTTGCGCATCGACTTCGCTCATCATCCCGAAGTAGGTCGCACGCGCCTGTCGCAACTCCGCAAGGTCATCGCCGAAGCGGATCCCGGGAATTGCGAGCGCGCCGGCCAACACGATGTTGGCCTCGCCTTCTTGCTCGTAGCTCTCCGCGCGACTCGGTAGCGGCAGCGCATCGGGGTCGTACATCGATGCATACGGGTCCGGCGCCATGAACGGCGGGTGCGGACGGATGTAGGCCAGATGCGCGAACCAGGACCCACCCGGCTCGAGCGCGTCGAGATACCCGAGGAACTCCCCGGTGAGAAAGGCGGCCTCGGTGTGCTCGGCACGAAATGCGACGGGCGCGCCCGGCGCGTCGGTGATCGGGTGGTACATCTCGGTGACGTCATCCGGAACCTCATAGCCCTGCTCGCGGAGCCATGCTCCCCACGGACGCGCGTGCTCCGGAAGATCCACCACCGCACGAAACCCCGGCAGTACTCCTTCGTAGGTGCGAAGGCGGGGGTCCTCGGCCGAGAGTTGGCGCGGGTCCGGCGATGCATCGGTGTACCCGAAGAGCACCGGGTCGTAGCCGGCCGCGCGTACTTCGAGGGCAATGTTGGTGAATCGGGCGTCCAGCGGAGTGCCGTTCAACACGGACCGGTGGTTCATGAGGTACTGACCGGTGTGCAACGACGCACGCGACGGTCCGCACGGCGCAGCTTGCGCGTAGTGCCGACGAAAGAGCACACCCTCGGACGCGAGTCGGTCCAAGTTCGGCGTCTTCACGACCGGGTGACCGGCCGCGCCGAGACACTCACCGCGCCATTGGTCCACGGTGATGTACAAGACGTTGCGGGTTCGGGGCGCGCTCATCGCACACAACGTATCGACCCACCGCGTTCGCCGATGCCGGTTGGAGGAGTCACGCCCTTCCTGATTCGACCGCTAGGGGAGCGCGGCCACACCACGGGCGATCGGGAAGCCGGCCCAGTACGGCGCGCCGACCGCCGCCGCGGGGAGTCGATCGCCGCCGGTACCGAACGGGTGCAGGCCACCGAAGTAGTCGAGGATCCACCCGCCACTCCCGTCCGGAGCAAGGGTGATCCCGCGAGCCACATCCTGTCCCGGCCAGAGCAGCGCAGTGGAGTTCGGCGCCGGCGCGTCGCCGAACGCGTGCACGCCACCGGCCAAGTCCACGATGTAGCCACCGGTGCCGTCGGGAGTCAACGCAACGCCTCGAGCGACATCGAACCCGGCCCAATAGGGAGCACCCGCGGGCGCGACGGGTCGTGGGCCGCCGTTGACCGAGAACGGGTGCAGACCACCCGAGAGATCGAGCACGAATCCACCCGTGCCTTCGGGCACGGTCGTGATGCCACGGACGATGTCCTGACCGTTCCAATACGGCCCGCCCACCACCTTCGGCAGGATTCCGTCACCGAACGAGAACCCATGCACGCCGCCGTAGGCGTCCGCCATGAGTCCCGCGGATCCGGGCAGCGACGCGACCCCGCGCACGATGTCCCATCCGGGCCAGTAGCCCCCGCCGACGAAGCCCGCCGGGCTCGCTTGACATCCGGAGCTCCAACCGTGGATGCCGCCGAAGCCGTCCACGACCACACCTTGGTTCGGCACACCGCTCGTCGACGAGTCCGGTTGGAATCGGAACAGTCCAACGACGTCCAGACCAGCCTGGCGCACGGACCCGATCGCGAGGATGCGGCCGTCGGGCGGTGCGACGACCGCGTTGACCGCGCTCCGCCGCCCGGCATCCACCACCGACACTCCGCCGACGCCGAAGGCGTCGTCGGGTGTGCCGTCGTCACGGAGGCGGGCGAGAACAACGTCGTTGTCCGATCCGACCTTGGAGTTCACCGCGACGACGAGGTGCCCGTCGGACTGACGGGTGAACGCGCTCGGAACGTCGTTGATACCGAACGCCTCGCGGTAGTTCGTGAACGACGAATCCGGCGTTCCGCTTTCGAGGTAGCGCCGCACGATCGTCTGACCGTGCCCCGCTGCCCCCGTGCCGTATCCCGCAGCAACCACCTTGCCGTCGGGCTGGAGGAGGATCGCGGTGATGAGGTCCTGACCACCGACGTCGACCGTCAGGCCGTTGGATCCACCGAAGCTGGTGTCGACGCTGCCGCTGCTGGACAGGCGGATGATCCGCCAGTCGGAGGAACTCGTGGTCGTGGAACCGGCGACGTAGACGGATCCATCGGCACGGGTTGCAATCGCCCGCACCCTGAGCGCGAGGCCGGTCACCCGCCCGTCAACATCCCAGCTCGTGTCCGGCGTGCCGTCGTTCCCGAATCGGGCGACGTACCCGCCCGTGTTCGCGTTCCCGGCTGCGAGCACCCGGCCGTCGTTGAGGGTGGCGACGGCACGCGCCGAGTCGGTGCCGCCGACGTCCACGCTCAGCCGACCGTTGGCGTGAAAGGTCGGGTCCAGCGTTCCGTTCGGGCGAACGCGAGCGACGATGGTGTCGACCACGGCACCACTCGTTCGATCCCCGGCGACCACCGCACCGCCACTACTCGTGGGCGCGATCGCGAAGTACCGACCGACGCCAACGACCCGAACCCGATTGCGCCCAGCGACGCCGAACGTGGGGTCGAGCGCACCACCGTCGAAACGCATGACGAGCCCGCGATCGTCAGAGGACCCGGCCACCACCACCTTGCCGTCCGATTGGAGGGCAGCCGCGCGAGCGGTGCTCGCGGTACCCGCCAGCACGTCGACCCTCGATACGCCACATGCCCCGAACGAGCCGTCGATGTCACCCGGCCACGCACCCGCTGGGGCCGGCATCAGACCGACGAGCACTCCGAGCGTCACCGCTACCGGGATCATGCGCCGTTGCCGCTTCACGTTTTCTCCACTCTGATCTCCGACACGGTCTGCAGGTGTTGTCGGCAAGCGGGGGCTCAGATCTGAAACGGCCGCGCCGATCGATTGCGCCATGAGGCTCATCAGGCTGCGAGCGTGGGTCGGACGATTGCACGCCAGACCTAAGGTGCAATGCGTCCCCAATGTCCAGGAGATCGTTGTGATCACTCGACGCCCTCAGCACGTCCTCGCGCTCACCCTGATCGGCGCCCTGTTCGTCAGCTGCTCGAGCAGCACGCCCGCCGCGAAGCCGCGCGCTTCGTCATCGAGCACGACCACCACCCGACCGGGTGCCGATTCCGTGTTGACCATCGGTCAACTCGCCCCACTCACTGGCCCGATTGCGATCATCTCCGACGCGTTCACCGTGCCCGTCAAGCTCGCGGTCGACGAGATCAACCTGTCCGGTGGGGTCAACGGCAAGCCGGTGGGGCTGGTCGTCGCCGACGACGGTTCGGCGTCGGCCACCGCGCGGACGGGCTTGACCAGCCTCATCGACACGAGTCATGCGGACGCGATCATCGGGCCGTCGACGTCGCAGGCCGCGCTCGACCTCATCAACCGTCCTCCGGCGCATCGCGCCGTGATCTGTTCGGGATCGAACTCCTATGGGCCGATTTCCAGAGCCGCGCAACAGAACGGCTTCTACTTCCGTACCGCGCCGCCGGATCGGCTCCAGGCGCGCGCGCTCGCGAAGCTTCTGGTTGCCGACGGACGGAAGCGACCGGTGGTGATCGCAGCGCGCGACGACTACGGGCTCCCATTCGGCACTGATGTCGTGCGCAGTCTCGTGGCCCAGAACGCGCCCGGCGCGCGGCTCGTGTCGTTGCCGGCGGGCGATGCCGGTGCGAACCGCGCCGTGACCGACGCGCTCAGACGGCAACCGGACGCCGTGGTGCTGATCGGATTTCCCGACGGGATCGCGCCCGTACTCCGGGCCTTGATCGCGCAGGGGAAGGGTCCAACGCAGATCCCCACCTACGGATCAGACGGCCTCCAGAACGCCGAGCTCGGGGCGCTCGTCGACCCGGCGAACCCGGTCGTGGTCGCGAGCATGAAGGGGACCACCCCGGCCGGCGCCCCCGCCGGCATCGACCACCCGTTCAACGCGCGCCTCTTTGCGGCGGGCGTCGAGCCCTTCTTCTCCGCAAGTGCCTACGACTGCGTCGTGTTGGTCGCTCTGGCCGCTGTCGCCGCCCGATCCGACGATCCTCAGGAGATTCGTGACCATTTTGGGAAGACCCTGACCGGAAAGACCATCTGTAACACGTTCCTGGCCTGCTCGGCCGAGCTGAAACGCCGGAGGACGATCCACTATCACGGTGCGTCGTCGTCCTTCGATCACTGGGCGGGATCGGAACCCGGGGACGGTTCGTTCGACGTGTGGACCCTCGGACTCGACGCCCGTCCCACCCTGGCTCCCGCGGCGCAGCAGATCCGCGTCCCGTAGGTGCTTCGCCTCACGTCGAACATCGGTAGGTGATCAACTACTCGGGCATGACCGTCCGGCGTGGGCTTGAGGCAACGGCGAACGCGCCTTCGCCGAGTATCCGACCGGGATCATCCCTTCGGCGGGGTCCAGTCCTCGGGCAGTCTGTCGGAAACGACGAGATATCGACGGGTGTCCCAGAGCACCTCGTACGTGACCGCGAGCGGGCGCCAGCCGCCGACGGAGATGGCACGGTTCCGGCCGTCGCGGTAGATGAGTTCGCGCCGCCGGCCGTACACGGTGGCCAGCACCGCCGGCGCCGCCTGACCTCGCCGCATCGCAACCGACACGACGAGACTCGATACCTCGAACCGATCGACCCGCGCCGCTCGATCCCTGGCGGCCTGGCGCATTTTCCCATCGAGGCGCTTCAACCAGGCACGATCCGAAAACGCGGGCAAGACCGCAACGTCGCGTTCGATGAGCGCCCTTTCCTGGACCACGAAATCTTGAAGCAGGTCCTGAGCGATGGCGCGAGCGTCGGCCGCGCTGACCTGGCGAGACAACCGATCGGTCGCGACGCGAATCGCAGGTAAGGCACCGTCGGCGATCGCCGGGAAGTTGGCGGCGACCAACGCGCGCGCCGGTGCCCGTCGGGTGCCAGCACCGGCAAGCCCGAGCGCGGCGGCCGTGACACTCGCGGCGAAGACCAGGACCGCGCGTCGACCGCGGCGACGCCGAGCGGAATCCGGCGCGCGGTCCACTGCTTCGGCATCGACTGCACGGGTCGACACACGTTCGATCAACGGACGGGCGGCACACATGATCGCGAGCGCTCCGAGCAGCGCGACCTTCGATCCGAACTCCGTGCGTTGCGGCGCCATCAACAGCGCCGCCACGACTCCGACCCCGACCGAATACACCGTCTGCGCGCGACGACCCACCGGTACCGTGCGTGGGTCGGTGATCATGAAGCAGAGGAAGATCAGCAGTTCGGGCGACGTGACAATGATCGTCCAGTACTCACGGTCACACAGCGGCCCGACGTGCCACCGCGCAGTGATGCAGTGCCCGGCAAGACTGACGACACCGAGCGCGAGCGCAAATGCGCCCCAGAAGGTCAGTGCGATCGATAGCAACCGGAGGCGGCGAAGGATCAGCAACCCGCCGACGACAATCACCGCGGCGGCACCCACCACCGAAAGCGAGCGCGGGCCCCACCAGAAGTCGAGTGGCTCGGCGCGGTCCGATCCCAGCACGAGAAACGCAAGCACCAGGCCGATGTTCGACGGATTGAACAGGTGGCGACCGCCGACGCGAATCACGTACTTCGACAGCAGCGAGATCGCCGCCGTCCCGGCGAAGATCCACCAACCTCGCGTCGACCACCAGTCGCCGTGCAGCGTGCCCGGCACCCGCAAGATCAACGCGACACCGTTGCCCGTCAACATCGCGCTCGCAGGCCAAACGACTTGCCGCGTCCGGCGGAAAGTGATCGCCAGCTCCAACACGGCGCTCGTGCCGATCGCGATGAGGATCTGCGCAATCGAGAGGTCGAAGTCGAGCACGGTCTGGCCGAGCACTTGAATCGTGACGAGCACAGCGGCGGTGTGGAGCCGCGCGTCGCGAATCGACGGTCCGACGAAGCGCGGGACCGGCCGCGTCAGCGGCTCGGCGAGTGCCGTCACCGCTTCGACACCTCCCCGTGCGCATGATCGAGACCGATCATGCGCTCCGAGAACGGATCCTCGCGGTCGTCGAACCACACGTGCAGCATCTCCGGCGACCGATCCGCCGGTGAACCACGCGCGCAGGTTCCGTCGGCCGCCACCGGACCCACGGGAAACGAACCCGCGACGGTGCACAGACGCGGCTCGTAGCGATGGAAATGCCACGTCGTCAACGGTCCGCCGGGCTGCGGTCCGTGCGCAGTGCCCTCAGCGATGTACATCGCACCAGTCAACGTGCGCGTCGCGTCGGCTTCAACGAAGATCAGCGACTCGATTGCCTCGGGGTCGGCGACACGGCCGTCGTGGAGCAACGACGCGTTCACCCAGTGAAAGCGGTCGATCTGGTGGTACCCGGCCCGCTCGGCATGGGCGACCGTCGGATAGCGACGTGCCGCGGCACGGGTTGCGTCGAAGAACTTCTGAGCTGCCGCATCCTGGGCCTCGGTCGCGATCATCCCGTCGGGATCGAGTGACACGATCGTCGCACCGGAGTCGCCTTCGGTGAGAAACCGCCCGTCGGCACGCCCGAGGGCTCGGTGACCGGCAGCGGTCGTCGATGACGAGGCCAGGGTCTCGGGCGCCACGCGGGAACCGTCGGCGCAGCTTGCGGTCAGGGTGAGAACGACGAAGATCACTCCAACGACGGCCCGACGCGTCACAACTCGTTGACCACGGTCACACGATCGACCGCCGCGGTCACCGACACGACGGTCGGACCGCCTGGGGTCGGGAACTCGACCTCGACACGCGACGCCGCGTCCTCGTCACCCAAGCCGAAGTGCACAACGCGTTCGCTCTGGCCCAGGAAGTCGCTGGACGACTGCACTTCGACGGATCGGCGCCGGCCGTCCGGCGCAACGAGGGTCACGATGGTGTTGAGCCCGTCGCGGTTCGTGGCGCGGCCACGCACGACAATCCGAGCCCAATGTCCCGCGTGGCTTGTGACGTTGCGGTAGAGCAACGGTGCGGTGCCGGGACGACCCGCGATCAGGTCCACGCGGCCGTCGCCGTCGAAATCGAGCA
>JANLTQ010000473.1:0-1683 GCA_031363005.1 Acidimicrobiia bacterium
CGGCGGGGTCGATGCTGCGGTCGAGATGCTGCAGTCGAGGCGCGGTACTGAGTTCGATCCGGATCTGGTCGACGTCTTCTGCGCGCATGCCGGCGAGTTGCTCGCGGCGCTCGACGAGGTCGATGGATGGGACGTGCTGATCGGGGGGCTCGACGCGTTGGGGCGTGAACTCGTGGGCGAGGATCTCGACGAGGTGTTGGAGGCGTTCGCTGACTACGCGGACGTCAAGTCGCCGTTCACACTCGGGCATTCGCGAGGAGTCGCGCAACTCGCCGCGACGGCTGCGGCAAACCTTGGCATGCCGCCCGACGATGTTGGGCTGGTTCGTCGCGCTGCGCTCGTGCACGACGTCGGTGTGGTTGGCGTGTCGTCGGGGATATTGGCCAAGACCGGTCGACTGACCGGCGCCGAGTGGGAGCGGATCCGCACTCACCCGTATCTCACCGCGCGAACGTTCTCGAAGCCGGCTGCACTGGCCGCGATCGGACAGGTCGCAGCGATGCATCATGAGCGGATGGACGGATCCGGCTACCCGTCAGGCCTGACCGCCGACGCGCTTCCGATGTCGGCCCGGGTGATCGCAGCGGCCGACGTTTACCACGCGCTGCTCGAACCGCGTCCTCACCGCGCACCGTTCGCGCGAGACGACGCCAGAGCTGTGCTCGCGGCGGAGGTGACTGACGGACGGCTGGATGGCGGCGCAGTCCGCGCAGTGCTTGATGTCGCCGGGCATCGTGTAGGCCGCCAGGCAGACAATGCCGGCGGGCTCACCGCGCGCGAGGTCGAGGTCTTGGTGTTGGTCGCTCGTGGATTGACGAAGAAGCAGATCGCGCATGAGCTGACCGTCTCGGCCAAAACTGTCAATACCCACGTGGAACACGTGTACGCCAAGCTCGGCGTGCGCAGCCGGGGCGCGGCAGCGATGTTCGCCATGCGTCACGGACTCATTTCGATCGCCGACACCGTCGACTGAAATCCGCGGAAATCGGGCGAAGACCCGATGCGAGGCCGACGGCGCACGTCGTACAACAGATGCGATGAGTGACACGCACGGACTCTCGACCGAACTCGACCGACCGCCGGGTTCCGAGGCTGGTTCGGCGACGCCGAGGCATTCGAGGTCCTCGGCGGCACAGTGGGTGACGTCGGTGATCGAGCCCGATCGCCGGGTTGATCCGTAGTCCAGACCAAGCCTCGCTCACCGCAAGCGGTTCGCGAACAAGCAAAGGAGAAACCAGATGGCAGCAGATGACAAGGTATTGATCGGCCAAACGCACGGATCCAACGACGCCGAAGCGGTGCTGATCGGCTACCTACTCGGAGTCGAGGCCCTACGCGCCGGTAAAGAGGCCGTCATGTGGCTCACCAAGGACGGGATCTACCTCGCGACCGAGGGCTACTCCGACGCTCTGTCCGTGCCCGACGCGCCCTCGATCAAGGATCTCCACGCCGAATACATCGACAAGGGCGGCCGATTCTTCGCATGTCCCGTGTGCGTCAAAACCCGCAAACTCGAAGCCGCCAACTGGGTCAAGGGCGCCGACGTCAAAGGCGCACCGTCGGTCTACGAGTTCACCCAGGGTGGCGCGCTCGTCTTCAACTACTGACCGACATCTGATCGAGCGACGAGGAGATGCGGGTGTTGGATCTCGCTTCGAGGTTGCGTGACCTCCCGGCACGGCG
>JANLTQ010000479.1:0-1692 GCA_031363005.1 Acidimicrobiia bacterium
GTTTGCGCAACGTCGCCGGCCTCCCCGATCCCGTCGGCGAGATCGTGAGCGGATGGGTCCGACCCAACGGTCTCGAGATCCAGCAGGTCCGGGATCCCCTCGGCGTCGTGGCCATCATCTACGAGAACCGCCCGAACGTCACCTCCGACGCGGCGGCACTGTGCCTCAAGGCCGGCAACGCGGCGCTGTTCCGGGGCAGTGGCACTGCGCTGCGATCCAACATCGCGATCGCCGAGACCTTGCGGGCGGGATTCGCGAAGGCGGGCTTGCCCGAAGATGCCCTGATCCTGGTGGAGGATCCCTCCTATGACGTCGCGATCAAGGTGATGCAGCTGACCGACTTCGTCGACTGTCTGATCCCGCGGGGTGGGCCGTCGCTCATCGCGAGCATCCGCGAGAACGCCACCGTGCCCGTGATCATCGACGGTGACGGCAACTGCCAGATCTACGTCGACGAGTCGGCCGACCTCGGCCGCGCGATCGACATCGTCGTCAACGCGAAGACCCAGCGCCCCGGTGTGTGCAACGCCGCCGAAACGCTGTTGGTCCACGAAGCGATCGCCGAAGACTTTCTGCCGCGGGTGGCGGCGGCGCTGGAGGCCGAAGGCGTGGAACTTGTCGGCGACGATCGGTCGCGAGCGCGTGTCCCGAACATGGGGCCGGCCTCGGAGGAGGACTTCGCGAGTGAGTTCCTGGCCCTCAAGATGAGCGTCGGCACCGTGGACTCGCTCGATGACGCCATCGATCACGTCAACCGTTTTTCCAGCGGCCATACCGAGGCCATCCTCACCACCGACCTCGATGCCGCGCGCCGATTTACTCGCGAGGTGGACGCGGCCGCCGTGGTGGTGAACGCGTCGACGCGATTCACCGACGGCGAACAGTTTGGCTTCGGTGCCGAAATCGGAATCTCGACCCAAAAGCTCCACGCCCGTGGACCGATGGGCCTGCAACAACTGACGACCGCGAAGTACGTGGTCTGGGGACACGGACAAGTGAGGCCATAGTGGCAGAGCGTTTCTCGTCGGTCAGCGAAACGGTCGAGCGGTTGCGAACCGTCGACTACCTCGCTGACACCGCAATCGCGGGCGTCGTGTATCTGGCCGACCGGCTCGAGAAGCCGGTGCTCGTGGAGGGCCCCGCGGGTGTCGGTAAGACCGAACTCGCGAAGGCGATCGCCGAGGTCACCGGCTCGCGCCTCATCCGGCTGCAGTGCTACGAGGGCCTCGACGAGTCGAAGGCGTTGTACGAGTGGAACTACAAGAAGCAGCTCTTGCGGATCCAAGCCGACCGTGAGCACGAGTCGGACTGGGCGGATGTCGAGTCGGACATCTTCTCTGAATCGTTCTTGCTCACTCGACCGTTGCTCGAAGCAATCCGGTCCGAGGAGCCGATCGTCCTGCTCATCGACGAAGTGGACCGGGTCGAGATCGAAACCGAGGCGCTCCTGCTCGAGGTCCTCTCCGATTTTCAGGTGTCGATCCCCGAACTCGGGACGATCGTCGGCAAGCAACGACCCATCGTGCTGCTCACGTCCAACAACACGCGCGAGCTGTCCGAAGCGTTGAAGCGGCGTTGTCTCTACCTGCACATCGACTATCCCGAACTCGAGCGCGAGAAGGAGATCGTGCGGGTCCGGGTGCCCGAGATCGACGAAGAACTCGCCGAACAGATCGCCCAGGTGGTGCGTTC
>JANLTQ010000518.1:0-2218 GCA_031363005.1 Acidimicrobiia bacterium
TCGGCGGCGCCGTCGCCGGGGTCATGAGTGCCACCAGCGGACTGGTTACGGGTGTAGCCGAGTCGACGACGCGCATCGAGGTCATACGGTCTCCGGTTCGCTCGGAGTAGCGCTCGCACCCCACTGCAGTGCGCCCAGCCCGACCGCGACTGTCAGCAGCACCGCCGCGTTCGAGGTGTTGCCCTGACCCACCAGCGTTTCTTTGTCCCCGAGACTCACGAAGACCACCACCGCGCCAACGACACAGAGCGCAGCACCGAGCCACGCGGCGGCGGCCACACCGGCGCGCGCGCTCACGGCGCCCAGTACACCGGCCACCACAAGGAAGGCACCGCCGGTCGCGTTCATGCTCATCAGCGAGCCGATGGGATAGCTGTCCCCGATCAGGAACAAGCGGCCACCCGCACCACTGAACGAGAAGTCGGCGTCGATCATCACGCTGATGCCGACGAGAATCGCAAGGATCGCGACGACCAACTGGGCGCGCCGTACACGGTCGGTCATCATGAGGCCCTCATCAGCAGTTGCGAGATGCGTCCGGAACGTTCTCGCCAGACCGGTCTGAGGACACCGTCCAGTCCATACGTTCGGCCGGCTGCCGTCGCGAGCAACACCAGATGGATGCCGATCAGCATCCAGTAGGACCAACCCCACTCGTGCGGCGCGTGCAGCGCGCTCAACGTGATCGCCGCGGCTTGCATCACGCCGACCGCCGCCCAGAAACGCGTGGCCAGCCCCAAGATTAGGAACACTGCAAGCGAGGCTTCGATGATGGCGACTCCCCAACCGAACGCCGTCAGGTTCGGGATGATCACGTGCTTCGAGAACCACGAGTACGGGCTGAAGACCGGATTGTCGATACCGAGTTGCACGTACCGTCCAACGCCGGAACTGGTGGTGAACGGGGGACGCTTCCAACCCGCGTTCTGCAGCCACAACAACCCCATGAGGATTCGCAGCGCGCCGATGGCACGTCCGGCCCACCGATCCGTCGCAATGGTTTCGATTCCTGACGTCGCGCCGGGCGCAGGTCGGGTGGTGACGGAGGGCTGAGCCATCTCCCGACCTTACGCGTCGAGGTTGGTCAGCGCGCCGGCCACGCTCGTTCTGTCGTCGTGTTTCTCGGAACGTTAGGTGTGGCGATACGCGGCGATTTGGTGCGCGGGGCGAACCAGATCTTGTTTCCTCGTGACCCCGACGAGTAGCCGTCGGTTTCGAGACGGCAGCAGAGTGGGTAGGTCGTTCCCCACTCTGCAATGTCCGCTCTGCGCCTGAGGAGAAAACGACGCCATGGATCCGAAGTCCGAACCCGTCTCCGACTCGAACAACCCAATCAGAGACGTGCTGAGCGGCCTCAACGCGGATGAGATCGTCGACGATCCGAGTCGCACCGAGGACGACGGCGAATCAGACGCACCAGCGGCAACCCCTGACAGCCCCAACCCCATCTGATCGGACCTCCTCGAACCTCATGACCACCACACCGAAAATCTTTTCGTGGCTCTTTCGCATGCTTGCGCTCACCGCGATCACCGTTGCGCTGCTGTCCTGCGGGTCGAGTAGCAGCACGCCGGCCGAGAACGGTCCCAAGGGTGCTTCCTGCAAGAACCAGTCGAGCTCGGCGAGCCAATCCGGCGCTCAGAACAGTGCCGCTGGCGGTGCTGCTTCGACTGGCGGCGGGACCGGCGGCAGCGGAAGTGGCAACCGCAGTACCGGCGCGGGCGCCAGCGGTACGGGCACCGACGCCTCGGGACACACCGGCTCCGAATCAGGCTCTCTCCAAGGCTCCGGAGCTGCCCCTGACTGTGCGTCGAAGCCGGACTTCAAGACCAACAACGACGGTGGGACCGGCGCCGGGAAATAGCGAGTCGAGCAAGCAGCGGAACCGTCGGCCTTACCAGTGCACGCCGGGGAGCAGGCGAGCCAGCGCCTCCGCGGCTCGCGACACTGTCGAGACCCCGCCCTCCTCCGTCTCGCGACCCTTCGCCGCAGCCGAGTCCGGGAACACTCGGTACGCCACGTGCAACACCTCGTCAGCCGCCTTTGGCGCAACCGCGTGCAACACCTCGCCGAAGGTACCGAGTTTCGTGTTGATGGTCTTCGGACGGTTGACCAAGGCGTCGATCAACATCTCGGCCGCTTCGTCCGGGCTCCTCGTGGGAAAGGCGTCGTACAGGGACGTCGGTCCGATCATCGGCGTCCGCACGAGCGGCATGTG
>JANLTQ010000575.1:0-1917 GCA_031363005.1 Acidimicrobiia bacterium
CGGCGGGGAGAACCGCCGGACCGCCTCCACCACCACTTCGAGGTAGTCAAGGGTGTTCCAGTTGACCGTCAGCACCGTGAAGCCACCCGGCGTCAATGGTGCGGGGAACCGACGAGCAACCGTGCGGCTCAGACGAGACGCGACCTTCCCCAACCCGCGGGTGGCGTAGAACTTTCCCGACGACGCCAATCGGCGGGGATCCACCATTCCCATCCGGCGCGTGTCTCCCTTCGCTCATCCGCCCCGACGTCACGATCAGCCGGTGGGCCGCAGCTGCGAGACGGTAGTTCTTTCGCGGCGTCGGACCAACCGTCGGTCAGGACAGCTGCAACACGGCGGACCGGGGCCCGGCCGAGCCCGTGTACGATCCGCGCCCGTGACCGGCGAATCTTCTCCTTCGCAGTCGCCCGACCATGCGGTCGCCGATGGACACCGAGCCCACGACCCGTTCATCTTCCTCATGGGTCACGAGCGGTCGGGCACCACCATGCTGCGCGCCATGCTCGACTCGCATCCCGACGTCGCGGTGCCACCAGAGGCGCACTCCGTTGCAGCCATGCTCCGAGGATCGGGGCCGCTCGATCTCGATCGCCGCTTGGAAGAGTTCGCCGCCGACAAATACTTCGCCGATTGGCAACTCCCTGTGCAGAGCCTCGAGGTTCTCCGCCATGACCCGCGAGTTCGCACCACCGCCGATGCGGTGGCCGGGTTCTACGCGGCGTACGCCGCCAAGCACGGCAAGACGCGGTACGCAGACAAGACGCCGAGTCACCTCGTCGAACTCGAACTGCTTGCCGAACGATTCCCGCACGCGCAGTTCCTCCATATCGTGCGCGACGGCAGAGACGTGGCCGCGTCCATGGTCACGATGGATTTTGGCGCGTCACATTTCGTCGAGGCAGCGCGCACCTGGCGGCGCAAGATCGTGCGCGCCCATCGGGTCGGTACGGCACTTGGATCTCACCGATACCTCGAGATCCACTACGAAGATCTCGTCACGGATCCGGAGAACACCCTCCGCGCCGCCTGCGCATTCCTCGGCTTGAGGTTCACGCCGGACATGCTCGACTATCACCGGCGAGCCGATGAGCTCCTTGGCGGGCTCCGCCACACCGACCATATCCAGGGCATTCGGCGCCCACCGACCGTCGGTATTCGTGACTGGCACGTGGACCTGACGCCGCAAGAGATCGCGGTCTTCGACGAGATCGCCGGCAACGGACTCGATGTTCTCGGGTACCCGCGTTCGGGGCTGCGGCGATCGCTCCCGGCGCTCACCAGTGCGGGGACCACCGAGCTGCGTATGCGGGCGCGCCGAGCGCGGCGCGTTTACTCCCGGCGCGCGGGACGACGCGTCCGGACCGTGCTCGGCCGAAGCCCAGCTGCACGCCCCGCTCGCACGTGGACGTCGCCACCCGCCCCCGACCTCGAGCCGACGACCACAGTCGCAGACCTGGACGTTTCGGTGGTGATCCCGGCATTCAACGCGGCGGAGACCCTGGGGGCACAGCTCGAGGCGCTCATGGCCGAGGACTACACGGGATCATGGGAAGTCATCGTCAGTGACAACGGTTCGACCGATTCCACCGCGCACGTCGTCGCGGAGTGGGCCGCTCGATGCCCGCGAATCCGACTCGTCGACAGTTCGACTGGAAGGGGCGCGGCCGTCGCTCGCAACACCGGAGCCAAGGCCGCGCGTGGGGCCAGCCTGCTTTTTTGCGACTCCGACGACATCGTCGTACCCGGATGGGTGAACGCGATGGCCTCGAGTCTCGAAACGCACTCCTTCGTGTGCGGTCCCTTCGAACTCGAGCGACTCAACCCTCCTTGGCTCGTCCGGGCCAAAGGAACGACCGGCACCACTGGAGTCGTGTGGTTCGACCAGCGGTTTCCGTTTGCGAGTTCGTGCAACCTCGG
>JANLTQ010000670.1:0-2021 GCA_031363005.1 Acidimicrobiia bacterium
TTCTCGGCGGCGAGCTCGACGATCAAGTTGGTCACGGCGGTGGCCGGTTTGAATGCCGGCATCATCAACGCCACCACTCCGTTCAACGACACCGGCGAGTACCGCTACCCGACGGACCCGAAGAATCCATTCCGGGGAGAAAGTGCGAACGGCCGGGTGAATCTCAGTCGGGCGCTGACCGTGTCGAGCGACCCGTACTTCTACCGGATCGGTGGCGACCTCTTCTACCGTCAGAAGCACGGTCAGCCGGGCGGCGACGCCATTCAGTCCGCGGCGCGCGACTTCGGGTTCGGACAACCGACCGGCATCGCACTGCCCACCGAGGGCTCCGGTCTCATCGCCGATGCCGCCTGGACCAAACGGATGCACGAGACCGACCCGAAGAACTTCCCGTTCGCCGACTGGTTGCCGGGTGACAACATCCAGTCCGCGATCGGCCAGAAGGACGTCCTCGTCACGCCGATTCAGATGGCCTCCGCCTACGAAGCGCTCGCCAACGGCGGAACCCGATTCTCGCCCCGTCTGGCCGACGAGGTGCGTGACGTCAACGGGAAACTGGTCCGGTCGCTCGAACCGATCACTGCGGGGACGCTCTCCATCCCCGAACCAGCCACCCTCATGAGTGGCTTCACCGGCGTGATCGAAGATCCGAAGGGAACCGCAGTCCAGGCCTTCGCCGGCTTCCCCAAGGGCTTGGCGGCGGGCAAGACCGGCACCGCGCAGGTGCAGGGCAAGCAGAACACCTCATGGTTCGTCGGTATGACGCCGGCCGTGAACCCCAAATACATCGTTCTCGCGGTGGTGGAAGAAGGTGGCTACGGAGCGCAGACGGCCGCGCCCATCGTCCGGGCGATCATGGACCATCTGAACGGACTGCCGCAGAATCCGGTGGTCAACATCGCCCAGCGGACCAAGGGCTGACCGATGGCCATCGTCGTCTCCGACCGGCGGGCCCGACTCCAGGAGTCGCCGCTTCGCCACCTCGACCCGTTCCTCTTCGGTGCGCCGGCGCTCCTCGCGGCGCTCGGGACCTTGATGGTCTACGCGTCGACACGAAACAAGCTCGAGGCCCAACACCTCGACCCGCTCTACTTCGTGAAGCGCCAGCTCATCGCGATCACCGTCGGGATCGTCGTGATGGTCGTGCTGATGTTCATCGACTACCGCCGGTTGCGCGAGCTCTCGCTGCTCGGGTACGGGGCGACGATCCTGATGTTGCTCGCGGTCTTGAAGTTCGGTGTGTCCGTGAAGGGCTCCCAGGCCCGGTTCGACATCGGCCCGTTCCAGCTCCAGCCGGGAGAGTTCGCCAAGATCTTTCTGACGTTGGTGCTGGCCGCGTACTGCACCCGTCACCGGGAGGAGATGGGTGCGAGACGGCTGATCGTCGCGCTCGCGATCTGTGCACTCCCGATGGGCCTGATCATCCTGCAACCCGACCTCGGCACCGACGTCGTGCTGATGGCGATGGCCTTCGCGATGATCATGATGGCGGGCGCTCGTGCCCGTCACTTGGTGGTGTTGCTGCTGCTGGGCCTGACCTTCACGGTCGGGGCAGTGCAGGCCGGCGTGTTGGACCAATACCAGATCGACCGGATCAAGTCCTTCCAAGATCTGAACGTCGACGAGAAAAAGTTCCAGACACTCAGCCCCGAAGAGCAGAGGAACCAGTACAACCAAAAGCAGTCGATTCTCGCGGTGGGTTCGGGGGGTTTGACCGGGAAGGGTCTGTTTGCCGGCTCGCAGACAAACGGCGCGCAGGTCCCTGAGCAGCACACGGACTTCATCTTCACGGTGGTGGGGGAGGAGTTCGGGTTCGTGGGAAGCGCGTTGGTGTTGGCGCTGTTTGCGATGATTGTCTGGCGCACGTCGCGAGCGGCTCGCCTGGCGCAAGACCCCTTCGGATCCCTCTGCTGCATGGGAGTGCTCGCGATGTTCGTGGCGCAGGTATTCGAGAACGTGGGTATGGCAACTGGCATCATGCCGGTGACGGGAATTCCACTTCCGTTCATGAGCTACGGCGG
>JANLTQ010000673.1:0-1670 GCA_031363005.1 Acidimicrobiia bacterium
CACAAGGTGCTCGCCGCGTACCGCAGCTACCACGGAGGTACCGCCGCGTCGATCACCATGACGGGCGACCCGCGCCGCTGGCCGAGCGAACCCTCGGTACCCGGTGTGGTCCACTACTTCGGTCCGTACCTCTACCGATCGTCCTTTCACGCCACCACCGAAGCCGAAGAGTGTGAACGTGCGCTGGCGCACCTCGACGAGCTCGTCATGTTCGAGGGTGCACACACGATCGCCGCGATCATCCTCGAGCCCGTCGTGGGCACGAACGGCATTCTCGTACCGCCCGCCGGCTATCTCGCCGGGGTCCGGGCACTCTGCGATCAGCACGGCATCATGCTCATCGCCGACGAGGTCATGGCTGGATTCGGACGATGTGGCGAGTGGTTCGCGATCCAACACTGGGACGTTCGCCCGGACCTGATCTGTTTTGCCAAAGGTGTGAACTCGGGGTACGTCCCGCTCGGTGGCGTCATCATCTCGGACCCGATCGCCGCCACGTTCGACGAGCGGGTCTATCCCGGGGGACTCACGTACTCCGGCCACCCGCTCGCGTGCGCGTCGGCGGTGGCGTCCATCAACATCTTCAAGGACGAGGGCGTTCTCGAGCAGGCGCGCGGGCTCGGCGACGTCATCGGTCCCGAACTGGAGAAGATTGCTGCCCGCCATCCATCAGTGGGGGAGGTACGCGGGTTGGGCGCGTTCTGGGCCTTGGACCTGGTGCGCAATCGGGACACCCGCGAGATGCTC
Organism: Acidimicrobiia bacterium; assembly: GCA_031363005.1. Taxonomy (GTDB): domain Bacteria; phylum Actinomycetota; class Acidimicrobiia; order IMCC26256; family JAENVU01; genus JAENVU01. The sequence goes on from JANLTQ010000673.1 coordinate 748, forward strand.
GTCCCGTACAACGCCGCCGGCGCCGCGGCGGCGCCGATGGCCGAGTTGAACACCGCGTGCCGATCGCTCGGCGTCTGGCCGTTCACGCACTTCAACCGGCTGCACGTGACGCCGCCGTGCACGACCAATCTCGAGGATCTCCACACCGGGCTGGCCCGGATCGACGAGGCCCTCGACGTTGCGGACCGCTACACCACGGTGTGACACAGCTGATACCGCGGCACGAGAGCCCCGGGGTCGGCAACCGCGCCGTCCCGGGGGCTCGGGTCAGGCCGGGAAGTTGAAGGTCGCAGCTTCCATGAGCACGGTGAACGCGTCATCGCCGAGGATGAACTTCGAGTCCAGCGCACGCGCCTCCGACAGCAGGAACTGCAGCCGGTACTGATCGACGTTGCCGTAGCGGCTGATCAGTTGTGAGCGCGTGAACGGCACGGTGGTACCGAACAGTCCGCACAGACCGGGACTGTTGCCGAAGCCCGACAGCGTGGCGACCGGCTCGTCGAGCTGCGGCGTCCGGATTCCGCCGATCGCGTTGCCGTCCTGGTTCCGAGCGACATTGCCTGCGATGTCCAGCGCGACGCGCGGTGAGGTCGGTGGCAGCCGCCACGGCTTGATCATCCAACGCCGTAGATCCCGCAACGCCGTGTGGAAGATGTAGTGGTGCGGTCCACTGTTGACCGGCAGCGTGCAACCGAGGATGCCGGCGGATGCCGGGCCGAGCATGTAGAGGTCCGCGTGTGACGTCCCGGCAACTTCCCAACTCCGGAATGTCGCGGAATCAGCCTGGCGCGCCGGCGCGTACCGAGGCACGTCGGTCTCGGCCTCGAGGACGAGCACCGGAGTGTTGATGTCCGTGCGGATAAACGCGGGGTTCGGGAGTGTCGCGCCCTGGCCGGTGAGCGAGAGCGACGGCGCGCCCGCCG
>JANLTQ010000705.1:0-2678 GCA_031363005.1 Acidimicrobiia bacterium
ACTCACGGTGACCCCCAACCCGACGTTCTCCAGCCGGACCAGACCGATCTCCCACCCGCTGGGTTCGACGATGTTGAACAGCGCAATGACGGCGACGGTAAACGCCGCCTGGCCCGCAACGATCCCCGACACTTGGGGCAGGTACCCGGCGCCGAAAAAGCCGACCGCCAACAGAATCCAGAGCACCGGCTCGGCCACTCCCACGACGGCAAACGCCAGCGCCGCGACACCGAAACCGACGGCGGTGCCGACTGCTGCTGAGATTGCGGACCGACCGGTTTCGAACGCACAGGACCGCAACACCGACAGCGTGCCGAGCGCAACCCAGAACGCGTGCTGCACGTCGAGTGCGAATGCCAACCCGACCGACGCCGACACGGCGATGCCGGCGCGCGCCGCGTCACGGAACCAGACCGAGGACGGCACGGCGTGCACACCGACGAGTCGCTGGATGCGCCGCCGCCAGCCGATTCGCGTCGAGCTCGGCTGGACGAGCGACTCGACCTCGGTGGGAATCTCCACCCCCGAGAGGTACGCCACATTGTGGCCGGCCGCATCCACGTGCCAGGAACAGGCGCGGATCGTGAACCCCGAGTCGACGGCGTCGAGGACTGCGAGCGGCTCGGACCCCGACCGCACCGACTCCGTCGTTCGTAGCAACGTGGCGTCGCGCACCTCATCACGCTGTCGCAGTTGCGTGACGAGCGCTTCCACCTTCTGCGCTTTGCGCAGCACCGTCGCGACCACTGCGAGCGTGTCGATGACCCACGCCGCCAGCGCATCGAGATCACGGGTCAGGGTGATGGGCGGAGCCCCCAGCGCGCCTTCGACGAGCAGGGACACTCGGGTCAGCCGGTCGAGGATCTGGCGGCGCGCCATAGCGTCGGCACTCGCGCCTGCGGGCCGGCTCGGCATCAGCGTCACCACACGGAGTGCTTCGCGTGCCGTGTGAATCCGAGCCGCGACTTCCTCACGGCTGACGACCGACCCCGGATCGCGAACTGCCTCCAGGCCGGCGATCAGAACGTCCGACATCCGCGCGGCCTCGGCGTCGATCCGTACGGAGGTGCGATTCGGCCGGATCAGCGTCGCCGCGACCGCGGCCACCGCGAGGCCCAGAAGCCAACCCAGCATGCGATCGCCGATGACCGAGGTCGGCGCCGGGACGAGGGCTCCGAGCACGAAGGCCAAGATCGTCGGACTCATTGCTGCGGACCATCGAGGACCGAGGTTCGCGAGGAATCGAACCGTCGCCACCACGACGAATGTCAAGAGCACTGCTGGAACGGGTGACGCCGACACCCAAGTTCCCAACCCGAGCAGCAGCGCCCCGCCGACCCCGAGCAGGAAGTAGGCCTCGTTGCGGCTCCGATGGGTACCGCCGAAGTCGGCGAACAGCAACGCCGCACACGCACCGAAGACCGCGCAGAGTGCGATGGCGTCGTTGTCGAGCACACCAACCGAGAACGCAAACACGAGCGGTCCGACGATCGCAGTCCGGAGACCGCGCAAGATTGCGAGACCACCGGGGTCGCGAGCGGCGAGGCGCTTCACCAGGCCGATACGCGGGCTAGTGACCGGCAAGGCGCTCGACGACCGGCGCGAACATCTCCATCTCGTCGCCACCGACGACGGCGTAGCTCACACCCCAGCGATCGCGCCGTGACTCCATCAGATCGCAAATTTCGTCGACGCTGCCGACCAGGGCCAACCCCGCTTCCAAGGCCTCGTCGGCCGAGATCCCGAAACCGGGTGCCACCGCTTCGGCGAACTTCTGCCGATCGTCGGTGACCGACGCGAGGAAGTAGCGGATCTGCAGCTCGAGGTCGTCGAACCGATTTCCCGCGCCCTCCTTGATCCACGCCACCTTCTGATCGGTCATGGCGGCGAGCGAATCGGTGACGGCCTCCGCAGTGACCGCACCGGCGCGCAAGTTCGGGTTGATGCCGACGATGTCAGCCTCGCGTCCGGCGAGTTTGAGCACGCGTGGTCCGCCACCGCCGATGAGTACCGGCACGTGGGCTTGGGTCGGCTTCGGGATCGACTGGTAGTCGGTCACCGTGTAGTGGTCTCCGCTGAAGGAGAACGCGTCCGCGCCGTAGCAGCCCTTGATGACCGCGAGTGCTTCCTCGAGTCGTTCGATTCGCACTCCTGGACGGTCGTACGGAAGCCCGAGCGCGGTGTAGTCGACTTCCATCCAACCGGCGCCGATCCCAAGCTCGGTGCGGCCTCCGGAGAGCACGTCGATCGTGGCGATCTCTTTCGCAAGGATCGCGGGATGCTTGTAGTCGTTGTCGAAGACCAGGGCGCCGACGCGCAGCGTCTTCGTGGACGCGGCCGCCATGGCCATCGCAACCATGGGCGCGAGCTCGGTGTCGATGAAGTGGTCAGGGAAGTACAGCGTGGAGTAGCCGAGCTCTTCAGCGCGTTGCGCAGTCTGGGTAAACGATTCGGGATTGAAGCTCCCGCCGATCTGCACCCCGAAACGAAAGTTCTTCACCATGTGGCCCTCATTCCTTCTGCGACCGTCGGCCGCGCCGTGGGACGACTCGCGGGCCCGGCCGGCGAGCGTCGGAGACTGAGCGTGGTATTACCACGCCGGTGTCGATTGTGCGCTGATTCTGGCGTTACCGGCCGCTCGAACCAAACCCAAAAGTGTCGCGGGCGGTGTCGTCGAG
>JANLTQ010000017.1:0-6969 GCA_031363005.1 Acidimicrobiia bacterium
CGCTCGCACATCATGTCGAACGCGAGCTTGCACTGGGCGATGGTGCGCATCGCGTGGTGGATGCGTCCGCCGCCGAGCCGCCGTTGCGCCAGTATCTTGGCGCCGTCTTCGGGACCGAGCAGGTGATCGAGGGGGATGCGCACCTCGTTGTAGATGATGTGGTTGTGGTTGCGCGGCTCGGGCTGGATCTCCACACCCGGCGTCTGGCGCGGGACCACGAACATGCCGTTCGTGCACATCACGAAGAGGATGTCCGCAACGCGGCCGGCGCTCGTGAACCACTTCTCACCGTTGATGACCCACTCGTCGCCGTCGCGGGTTGCGTAGGTCTTGAACAGATTGGGGTCCGACCCACCCTGCGGCTCGGTCATCGAATAGGCGGAGAACATGTCCTGGTTGATGAGCGGTGTGAGCCACCGTTCCTTCTGCTCATCGGTGCCGTAGGCCGCGAGCATCTCCATGTTGCCGGTGTCCGGCGCCGCGGCGCCGAACATCTGCGGGGCCGAGCCGTACCGGCCGATGACCTCGTTGAGCAGTCCGAGCTTGAGCTGGCCGAACCCCGGACCGCCGAGCTCCTCGTCGAGGAAGATCGCCCACAGACCTTGATCTTTGACCTGCTGTTGCAAGCTGCGGACATAGGCCTTGACCGTCGGGTCGGGTGACCGCACCGCGTGCGGGAAGACGTAGTCGAGCGGCTCGACTTCTTCTCGGCAGAACTCCTCGACCCAGTCGAGCTTCTTCTGGAACTCCGGGTCCGTCGAAAAATCCCACGCCATGACGCCTCCAATGTCGAACCAAGCGCCCACGTGCGCCCGTCATCAAGGAGGCGTTCCTACCACGTGCGCGAAACCGGCGTCGTCCCGAGAACTCGTCCGGGTCGGCACCGCGTGCCGCCTCGGCTGCCCTCAATGGGGTCAGGCGTCGTAGCCCATGATCGCCTTGGTCTCGAGGTACTCCTCGAAGCCGAGCGCACCCCACTCGCGGCCATTCCCCGATTGGCGGTATCCGCCGAACGGCGCATTGAAGTCCGGACCGGCGCCGTTGACGTGCACGTTGCCGGTCCGGATGCGGCGGGCCATCGCCTTGGCGCGATCAGCCGAGCCAGAGATGTAACCCGACAGGCCGTAGACCGTCTCGTTCGCGATGCGCACCGCGTCGTCGTCGTCTTCGTATCCGATCATCACGAGCACCGGACCAAAGATCTCCTGCTGGGCGATCGCCATGTCGTTGGTGACGTGCGAGAAGACGGTGGGCTGCACGTAGTAGCCGGTCTCGAGCCCCTCGGGCTTGCCCGGTCCACCGACTTCGAGCTTGGCGCCCTCGCCGATGCCCTTCTCGATCAGTTGCTGGATGCGGCTGTACTGCGTCTCCGACACGACCGGGCCGATGGTGATGCCGTCGGCACGCGGGTCGCCGACCACGACGTGCTTCGCCGCTTCGGCCGCGATCGCCGCGGCCTCGTCCATCCGCGCCGCGGGGACCAGCATGCGCGTGGGCGCGTTGCACGACTGACCCGAGTTCGTACACATCGACGCCATGTCCCGAGCGATCACTTCGGCGAAGTCGGCGTCGTCGAGGATGATGTTGGCCGACTTCCCACCGAGCTCCTGGGCGACCCGCTTCACCGACGGCGCCGCGGCCCGGGCGACCTCGATACCGGCGCGAGTCGAACCGGTGAACGACACCATGTCGACGTCCGGGTGAGCCGCGAGCGGCGCGCCCACGTTGACACCGTCACCGTTGACGAGGTTGAACACGCCGGCCGGAACCCCGGCTGCGTCCAGAATCTCCGCGAACAAGATCGCGTTCAAGGGGGCAACCTCGGAAGGCTTGAGCACCATCGTGCAGCCGGCCGCGATCGCAGGACCCACCTTGCAGGCGATCTGGTTCAGCGGCCAGTTCCACGGCGTGATCATTCCGCAGACGCCGATCGGCTCACGGGCGACGAGCGTGGTGCCCAACATGTGCTCGAACTCGAAGTCGGCGAGCACGGCGCGCGCCGTGGCCAGGTGACCGAGCCCCGCGGCAGACTGCGCGATCTGGGCCAACCACAACGGTGCCCCGACTTCCTGGCTGAGGATGTCGGACAGCTCCTCCATGCGGCCGGCGTACACACCGATGATGCTGTCGAGCAGGGCGAGGCGCTCGTCCTTGCTCGTGAGCGAGAACGTCTCGAACGCAGCCTTGGCCGCGGCGACCGCGGCGTCGACGTCGTCGGCGCCGCCCATCGCGATCGACTCGATCGGCTGTTCCGTGGCCGGGTTGATCACCGCAAGCGTGTCGCTGGTGAGCGGCGCAACCCACTGACCGTTGATGTAAAACTGCTGGGCGTGGTCCACGGGTTTCTCCTCAGTGGGTCCGGCAAGCCGGGATCAATCGAACGTCTCGACCGGGCACGATAGGTGACCGGAACCGCTACGGCGCGAGTCGGTAGGTATCCATGAGACTCGATGCCTCGTCCCACACGGCGGCGAAGCGCGCCGGATCAACGTGCGGGCGAACCACCATTTGCAGGGCGAACGCCGCCTGCTTGTCCGAGGTGGCGGACTTCCCGTGGAGTCGGGTCGCGCCGGCCGAGAAGTCACGCACGAAGACGTCGAAGATCTGCTCGGTGGTCGCTTCACCGATCCGGTGGAGCTCCACATTCTCCAGGATGAGTTGTCCGTAGACCACGAGCGAGAACAGCTCTCCCAGGGCGAGCAGGAAGTCCACGTCGGTGGCCTGGGATCCTTCGGGGCCTGCGGCCTCGAGCATCGAGCGGAAGGTCTCGACCTGGCCCCGGAACACGTTCACATTCGGTGAGTCGAACCGGTCGAAGGTCACGGCCCAGTCGTGGAAGCGGATCTTGCCGAGTCCCCTCGTCGGCGCCTGATGGAAGAGGTAGTCGTCATTGACGGCGTCGTGGCGGACCGCCACCTCGGGGTATTCCTGCGGCGCGAAGAAGTAGTTCGCCATGAACTTCACGATCAGGGCGATGTTCACGTGCACGGTGCCCTCGAGCTTGGGCAACGCGCGGATATGGCGCGCCGCCATGTTGAAGTAGGTGTCGGCCTCGAAGCCCTTTGCGGCGATGACGTCCCACAGCGCGTCGATCACGTGCTCGCCTTCGGTCGTGACCTTCATCTTCACGAGCGGGTTGTACAGCAGGTACCGACGATCGTCGTCGGACGCCGAACGCATGTAGTCGTTGGCGCGCATCGCGAAGAGCTTCATCGCGGTCAGTCGCGCGTAGGCGTCGACAAAGAGCTGGCGTACGTGGCCGAAGTCGGTGACGAGCCCGCCGTAGAGCTGACGATGGCCGGCGTGGTCAATCGCCTCGTGGAAGGCGTGCGTGCAGATACCGATCGACGCCCAGCCGAGGTTGTACTTACAGACGTTGATCGTGTTCAACGCCACGTTCCACGCCTCGGGACCTCGCACCACGATGTCGGCGTCGGTGATCGGATAGTCGCGGAGCGAGAACGCGGAAACGAACATCGGCGAATGCACCGTGTTCTTCTCGAGCTCGTAGGCCGGGTGGTGCGACTCGACCACGAAGAACACGTACTCGGCTTCCGCCTCCGGGTCGGCGTTCGCGATCTTGCCGAACACCGAGACGAGCGCGGCCTCGTTCCCGTTGCCGATGTAGTACTTGCTGCCACTGGCGGTGTAGGTGCCGTCACCGGTCGGGGTGAGGGTCATCTCACTCGAGTAGATGTCCGCGCCGTGTTCCTTCTCGGACAGGCCGAAGGCAAAGATCCCACCCTCCCGGAGCAGCTCCGCCGTCCGGTGCTTCAGCGGCTCGTTCTCCCCCATGAAGATCGGTCCGAGACCGAGCATCGAGACCTGCCAGGCGTACCAGTAGCCGAGGCTGTAGAAGGCAGTGATCTCACTGAAGTGGCAGTTCCGCCACGTGTCCCACCGGGCGTCGTCGTCGCCGTAGGCCGCAGGAGTCATGAGGGTGGCGAACGCCTGCGACTCGCCGAGGAACCGACAGAAGTCGGTGGACCAGACCCCGGCATTGTCTTCCGACGTGATCCGGTCCTTGCCGAGCGACTCGAAATAGGCGATCGTCGCCTCCATCAAGCTCCGCGATTCGGCGTCCAGCTCGCCCGCCGAATATGCGTGCGGGTTGAGCAGGATCCCTGGATGTGCACCGCTCATCGTCAAGTCTCCTCGGTCCCAGGTGGTTGCCATCGCAGCACCGAGCGCTCCGGTGCCAGGGCGTGATCATGCAGTATGGCCGAAGGGGAAGCGTCGGCCTACAGCATCGCGAGGAGCGCGTCTCCTAGGCCAGCGCCGTTGGAACACTGAGGTGTTCCGCGTCCCAGGATCGCGTGGCCGTCTCGTCGCGAACTTGCAGCTCACCGAAGACGGCGAGACCGTAGAGGAAGACCGCAGTGGCGACGGCGAAGAAAATCACGGTGCCGATTGCAAAGAGAGTGATCTGGCTCATCGTGGGCTCCGTTCTCCAGCGAGGAGGAGCGCGCCGAGGGACTGAATGGACGGGACCCAGATGCCGACGAAGATGCCCGCGCTGGTGTCGTCGGCGATGAAGTAGAGGTACACCGAGAGCAGGAACGACGCGAACGCCGCCCCGAGCAAGACAAGCTTGATCATGCCCGTCGGTCTGGTCTTCGATTGGGTCGAGAGTGCTTGCATTTGATTCTCCTTTGGATGGGCACTTCAATGCCCGACACCGACGATTTTAGCACTAAAGTCAACGAAATGCAAGAGACCCCGTACGATCCTCAGCCAGTGCCCGACGACGACGAGCTGCTCAGCCTCCGTGACGCCGCCGATCAGCTCGGCGTCCACTACATGACTGCGTACCGGTATCTGAGGCTCGGAACACTGCCCGCAAAAAAGGTAGGCGGCGTTTGGCAGGTCCGCATGGGTGACCTCAGAGCACTCGCGGGACGTGAGCAGCCAAGGCCCGGACCAGGAGGAATCCGCTGGACCCCCTACCGAACCCAGTTGCGCGCACGGCTGAGCGCCGGAGACGAGCCAGGCGCGTGGTCGGTGATCGAGCGGGCGCGCGTTTCCGGCGCGTCACCCGAGGACATCCACCTCAAAATGATCGTGCCTGTCCTGCGCTCCATCGGCGACGCATGGGATGCCGGCGAACTCGACATCGCGGCCGAGCACCGCGCATCGAGCGTCGCCACGCGCGTGATCGGTCGACTCGGCCCCTCGTTCGCTCGGCGCGGCCGGAAACGCGGGACCGTCGTTATCGGCGGCGCTGCCGGTGACCATCACTCCATCCCGCTTGCGATTCTCGGTGACATCCTGCGCGGGCGCGGCCTGTTCGTGGTCGACCTCGGCGCCAACACACCGCCCGAATCCTTCGTCCAGTCCGCGCGAGAACACGACGATGTGATCGCAGTCGCCATCGGCGTCGGCTCCGACGAGAGCATCGATCCCGCGCGACGTACCGTCGAACTGCTTCACGAGCAGATCCCCGGCATTCACGTGTTCGTCGGTGGACCGGCAGTGACGAGCGAGCGCGCCGCCCGCGAACTCGGTGCCGACGAGTACGGAGCGACGGCGGTCGATGTCGCCGATCGCTGCAACGAACTCGCAGCCGGATGACGGCGATGCGCGTGCGCACCACCTCGGTTTGGCTCGAAATCCTGACGCAATCGGCCGACAGTTTCCGAGGCGAGACCCCGCATGCCGAGGTGCGCGTGGTCCCGAGCATGACCGTCGATCGGCAGCAGCAACGACGTGACCATTCATCGAGTGAGCCACGCGATCGAAATGGCGACGGCTGCGAGCGCGACCACGATCGCGGTCGCGATGCCGGCCCGGCTGACCTTCCCGTCGGCGTCGGCCGGGAGGCGCGACCGGACCCGCTCCAGGGCTCGTTCCGCCCAGGCAACGTCACGAGCAAGGACCGCGAGTCCGAGGCCGATCACGAGCCATCCCGGTCCCGGCAGAACGAGCATCAAAACTCCGAGGCCGAGCAACGACGATCCGGCACCTACCCGAAGGAGCCGCAATGCGACCCGGGCCCGAGCTTGCGCGACGGTCTCCTCGCGCTCACCGGTGGACTGCTCGGCGGCAATTCCCGCCTCGATCCAACGATCGCTGGTTTCGACCTTGGGGACAGGGGGCTTCATGGGTACCTCCGGCTCGAGTCATCGGCCGAAGGTCTCCCCCGCCCAAACTGGGCCGCAGCTGCCGGGGATCGGAAACACCGATCCCGTGATGACGACAACAACGAGGTGGGGTACTCCCCTTCAGATGACACATCATTACCGATTTCTGATTCGTGTGTCAAGTCTCGTATGACAAGGATTCTTGAGAAGGAACCCATCTCATGGCCATGTAAGACGTAGATTTCGTGTATGGCGAGTCGTATCAAGGCATCCGCTCGGGCCGAGCACGGGGAATGGACGTTCCTCACGAATCACGCGCACGTGCTCCTGTGCATCGCCGCAGATCCGGAGGTTCGGTTGCGCGATGTCGCGACGTCAGTCGGCATTACCGAGCGGGCCGCGCAGAGAATCGTGATGGAACTCGAGGAAGACGGGTACCTCGATCGGGAACGAGTCGGGCGCCGCAATCGGTACCGGTTGCACACCGAGCAGCCACTCCGCCATCCCATGGACCAACCATTCCGAGTGCACGAACTCCTCACGCTTCTTTCCCACGAGGCACCGGCACAACCACCGACGGCCAAGGCCAAGGTCAAGGTCAAGGTCAAGGCCAAGGCCAAGAAAGTGTCGGCGGCCGCGAAGGTGGCCAAAGGCGCTCGATCGACCACTTCCCGCTCCCCAGCACTCGGCGCACCATCCCAACGCTGATCGAGTGGCTGAGGTAGTTGCTGCTCGGACCGCCGTGATACGGAAGCCCCCAGTCATCGAAATCGGCCGAGGATCGTCCGGAGCAACGCTGAGCGCATCCCGAGCGAACTGCACTGCCGATCCGAAGCAGCTGTAGAGGTCGAAGACGTCGATCTCCTCGACGCGGAAACGCTTCCCCACC
>JANLTQ010000155.1:0-5001 GCA_031363005.1 Acidimicrobiia bacterium
GGGCCGAGCTTCGACGGTTCGTGGATGGCGCGGTCGTCAAGCTCGGCGAGCTCGGGCACCCAGCGCCGAATGTACGCGGCCCGGGGATCGAACTTCGCGCTCTGCAGCGTGGGATTGAAGACCCGGAAGTAGGGCGCGGCATCGGGCCCCGTGCCGGCGACCCACTGCCAGTTGCCGACGTTCTGGGGGACGTCGCCGTCGGCCAGGAGATGACGGAAGTGCCGCTCGCCGATCCGCCAATCCACGAGCAGGTCCTTCACGAGAAATGACGCGGTGATCATGCGGACGCGGTTGTGCATGTATCCGGTCGCCGCGAGTTCACGCATGCCGGCGTCGACGATCGGGAACCCGGTCATCCCCGCCTTCCACGCCCCGACCTCGTCAAGGTCGTTCCGCCACTTGATCGCGGAGTACTCGGGCCGCTGCGCGGTGTCGACGAGGCCGGGCGTCTCGTCCAGCAGATGCGCGAACCAATCGCGCCACGCGAGCTGGCGCACGAACGGCGCGCCGATCGGACCGGCCGCGATCGCCGCCCGACGCGCCGTGGCCGCGCTCAACGTTCCGGTCTTGAGATCGATCGACAGTCGGGAGGTGCCGAGGATCGCTGGCAGATCACGGTTCGTCGGGTATTCGGCGAGGCGGTCCTCGATGAAGGTATGAAGACGATCCTCGGCGTCGGCAGCCGAGGCGGTGCGGTCGGTGGCCGGGTCGTGGGTACGCGGGATTCCCACACTGCCGTCGAGCGTGATGAGCTGTGCGTCGCCGGGCACCGCTTCGGGTGGGAACGGCGCCTGTTGCCACCGGCGGTAGAACGCCGAGAACACGCGGGGCACGGCGCCGTCGGCGGTGCGGATCGATCCCGGCGCCTGGACGCTGTTCCCCCACGACGCGTGGACCGGAACGGTGAGTGCGGCCTCGACGGCGTGGTCGCGATGCGTCGCGTAGGGGGTGACGTCACGGTTGAGGTACACCGCGTCCGCGCCGACCGCGCCGACCACTGCGGGGACGACCGCGCGCGGGTCGCCGTCGACCACGTGTAAGCGCGCGTCGAGGCCACGCAGCGCGGCGTCCAGGCCGGTGATCGCACTGAGCACGGCGGCGCAACGGAACGGACCGGCCGTATCGAGGAGCCGGCGGTCGAGCACGAATATCGGCAGCACGCGCTCGTGTTGAGCCGTCGCCGCCGCCCAGGCCGGGTTGTCGTCCAGCCGCAGGTCCCGCCGAAACCAGACGACCGCGGTACTCACGCCACTCCGTTCACGGGCCGTCGTCGAAGTCGGCGGACTCGGTGCCGGCGAGGGGTTCGAGGGCGCGGATGGCCTTCTCGATCGCCCGGCGCGCTTGGAGGATCTTCTTCTCGGTCTGCGCGGCGGCCTCGTCGCCGTTCGCCGCGGCGCGCAACGCTTCGTACGCGCGGTCACGGAGGGCTTCCTCGACCGTTCGCAGTTGTTCGGTGATGTCAATCAGTTCCAAGACACTCCTCCAAAAGTTCGGCGGGATGACGCACGTCGAGCCCGGCGGCGGCAAGGTGCATTGCACACCCGGGGTTCGCCGACGCGACGATGAACGAATCGGTTCCGGCCGCGGCGCGCAACGCGGCGACTTTGCGATCTCGCACCGCGAGCGACAACTCGGGTTCGAACACCGAATACGCACCGCCGGCGCCACAACACAGGCCGTCGTCGGCCGTGAGCTTCACGTCGTACCCGTTGGCGAGCACCGCGGCGACGGGCAGGTGGGCACGCTGCACGTGGCGCAGGTGGCACGGGTCTTGGACCACCACCGTCGCCGAGCCCGGCCTCGTCGCGAGCGACCGGCCGGCGACGAATGTGGAGAAGTCCACGACTCGGGCCGAGAACGCGGCTGCTTCGGCGGTGCCGAGGAGGTGTCCGTAGTCGAGGAGAGCGGCACCGCAGCCGGCGCTGTCCACCACGATCGGCGCGTCACCGGGAAACGCGTCCATGACCCGAGCCGCGAGATCGACGGCTTCGACGCGCCGACCGGCGTGGACGTGCAGCGCACCGCAGCAGTCGGCGCCCTTCCCGGGCAGACCGACCCGCGCGCCGGTGGCGCGCATGACCCGCAGCGCACTGCGGTGAACATCTCGTTGCCACGCGTCCATGACGCAGCCGGTGAAGAGGTACGCGTCGGGATCGGCGTCGGGCGCCAGTGGTGCGGGCGGACGCACGGACAGCTGGGGCAGGCCGAAGCGAGCGGGCACCAACCGCAGTCGTTGGGCAACCGCGAGTGCGCGGGTCCCTGTGGTCAGTACGCGATGGTGCGGGAGTACGCCGCGGTAGGCGACGAACTCCACCGCCCGTTGCCATCGCGACCGTTCCGGCGCTTGGGCAGCGCGCGTGTCTTCCATCAGGTGACCGAACTGCACGTTCGACGGGCACGCGGCTTCACATGCCCGGCATTGGATGCAGGCGTCCATGGCCCCGAAGAACGCCGCGTCCGGCGCGGCGCGGCCGTCGGTCACGGCGCGCATCGCGGCGATGCGGCCCCGGGGGGAAGCGATCTCCTCGCCGGTGACCCGGTAGGTGGGGCAATGCGGCAGGCAGAGACCACAGCCGACGCACGCCACCAGTTCGTCCGGATCGAGGTGGAGGTCGAGGTGGAGACGCAGGTCGAGCTTCATGCGGCCGCGCCCACCGGTGAGACCGGAGCCGTGGCGGGCACTCGGCCCGGACTGAGCTTGCCGGTGGGGTCGAGTGCCGCGCGCAGCCGCTGCTGGACCGCGGCGGCCGGGAACGACGTGCCGAACGGATCGAGGTTCGGTGCGCCCTCCTCACGGAGCAACCAACCGCCGCAGCGCTGGGCGGCCTCCCGAGTCGCGGCAAGCGCAGCTGGGTCATCGGCCGCCACGTGCACGGTGCCGACACCGAGTTCTGCGGTCCACTGCGTGTCGATGCTGCGGAGCCCGTCGGCAAGTTCCGAGATGCGATTCGGCTCGACGGAGATGCGGCCCCGATGCAACCGGTCGGGTTGCGCCCGCGGCGAGGCTGGTTCGAGCGCGACGGCGCGCACCTGTGCGTCGATGTCGGCCTGGTGACCTGCGAGGAGCACGTGGGTCTCGGTTCCGTCCCACCGGATGGTGGCGGCCCCCGGGAGCGCAGCCACGAGATCGAATGGATCGCGCACCGATCCGAACCACTGCGACGCGGCGGCGATCGGCTGGGTGCGCACGATGACCTGCACGAGGATGCCGAGGGTTCCGAGCGAGCCGGCGAAGAGGCGCGGGATGTCGTAGCCGGTGACGTTCTTGACCGTCGGCCCACCGCCGCGCACCACGCGACCGTCGGCGGTGACGAACGTGACCTCGAGCAGTTGGTTGCGCAGTGGGCCGAGCGCGAGGCGGCGCGGGCCGGACAGACCGCTCGCGACGATGCCGCCGACCGTGGCCCGAGAATCGCGCGGGTCGAGCGGACACTCCTGCCCGGCCTCGGCCAGCGCGTGCGCCAACTCGGCGAAGGGGGTGCCGGCGTTCACGGTCGCAGTCATATCGGCAGGCTCGAACGCAACGATGCCGTTCGGAACCGAGACCTCGGTCGCGCCGAGGACCGCGCCACCGATGGCCGCGTGCGTGCCCGCGCCCACTGCGACGACGGCGTCGGCTGCGGCGACGGTGGTTGCCAGTTCCGCCCAGCGGGCGCCGGCGGCCATCAGCGCGCTCCCATCAGATCCACGCACCGTCGGGCACGCGTTGGATCTCGCCGCAACGGCTCCCCTTCGGGAGGATCTTCTCCGGGTTGGCGAGACCGTCGGGGTCGAAGGCGTCGCGCACACGAGCCTGGAGATCCAGGTCGTCGGCGTCGAAGACGAGCGCCATCGCGTCTCGCTTCTCGAGGCCGATGCCGTGTTCACCGGAGAGCACGCCCCCAGCCTCGATGCAGGTCATGAGGATGGCATCGCCGGCTGCGTGCACGCGGTCCCAGATCCCGGGCTCGCGCCCGTCGAACACGAGCAACGGATGCAGGTTGCCGTCGCCGGCATGGAAGACGTTCATGCAGATCAGCTCGTACTGCGCTGCGATCTCGTACACCCGTCGAATGACCGGCACGAGTTTGGTGCGGGGCACGACGGCATCGTGGAGGTAGTAGTCGGGCGCGATGCGAGCAACCGCGCCGAACGCGGACTTGCGACCCTTCCAGAGCAGCGCTCGCTCATCCGGGTCGACCGCGACGCGGACAGTACGGGCCCCGTGTTCACGACAGACGCGGTCGATGGCCGCAGTTTCGATTTCGACGCCACCGATGAGTCCGGACACTTCCACGAGCAGTACCGCTTCCGCATCGCGCGGAAACCCCGCACCGACGAAATCCTCGACCGCGCGGGTGATCTGTGCGTCCATCATCTCGAGGGCCGCGGGCACGATGCCGGCGGCGATGATCGCCGACACCGCGGCGGAAGCGTCGTCGATCGCAGTGAAGTCCGCGAGCAGCGTGCGGATCTCGGGCGGGTTCGGCATGAGGCGCACCGCGACGCGGGTGGCGATGCCCATGGTCCCCTCACTCCCGACGAAGCCGCCGCGCAGATCGAAACCCGGAACGTCCGGCGCGAGGGAGCCGAGCCGTTCCACCGAACCGTCGGGCAGGACGACGTCGACCGCGAGCACGTGCGCCGAGGTGACGCCCGCCGCGAGGCAGTGCGGCCCGCCGGCGTTGGTCCCCACGTTGCCACCGATCGTGCACGCCTGCTGACTCGACGGGTCCGGCGCGTAGTGGACGCCGAGGTGGGTGACCGCCCGGGTCAGGTCGAGGTTCAGCACGCCCGGCTCCACCCACGCGTACCGCGCCTGCGGATCCACCTCGATGATGCGGTTCATGCGGGTGGTCACGATGACGAGCGCCCCGTCGAGCGGCGTCGCACCGCCCGCGAGGCCGGTCCCACTCCCCCGGGCCACGAACGGCATCCCGAACCGGTTCGCGCATCGGACCGCGAACGCCACGTCCTCGGTGGACTCGGGAAAGCAGACCGCGCCGGCGCGGCCGCGCGCGG
>JANLTQ010000103.1:0-2039 GCA_031363005.1 Acidimicrobiia bacterium
CCCGCGCCGCGGCGTCCAGCCGACGTCGAGCCGAGCTGCTCGCGGAGTGCGGTCCGGTCCACAGCCCGCGCCTCGCAGATGCCCCGGACCGGGCTCACCTCACCCGGCGCGAGCGCGAGATCGCCATGCTCGCTGCGAGCGGGCTTTCCAACGCCGAGATCGCCGACCGGCTCTTCATCTCGGTCCGTACCGCCGAGGGCCATCTCTACCGGGCGTCGACGAAGCTCGGCGTCACCAGCCGGGACGAGATCGGTGGCGCGCTCGGCACCGCGCCGAACGCGTAGCCGGTACGCGGTCGATCCTGCGCAGGAGTTCGTACCGTCCCAGGATGCCCGAACATCCCGTACACGTTCCGTCCGGACTCGCAACGCGGCTCCCGGAGCCGTACGTCGTCGCACTCGAGGGCGTGCTCGCCGGCCTCACCGATGCCGAGCTGGCCGAGCGGGTCGGCATCGACGCGGCCGCCGTACCGGCGCTGGTGCGGTTGACGACCGTGAAGCTGGTCGAGATCGAGATCGCCCGAGACCTCCGTACAAAAAACGCGTAGGCGCTACGCGGGGCGTCTACGACGGTCATCGGTACGTTCGAAACCGACAGCCGGCAACCGTTCCGGCTCGAAGGGAGGCCTCGATGATCAGCGTCCGCCGTAGATGCAGTGCCAGAATCACAGCCGGGCTCGTATTGATGCTCGCCCTCGCGGCGTGTGGCAGCAGCGACGACAAGGTTTCCGGCGACACGTCGACGACTACGAAAGGAAAACCGAGCGCAAGCGGTCCCATCCGGACCGTGACCGCCACCGACTACGAGTACGCAGGCATCACCGATCCGATCGTGGCCGGCACCCGGCTGGTGCTGCACAACGAGGCACCGGCAGAACTGCACGAGATGGTCGTCGTACGCCGTCCCGCCGGCGAGACTCGCACGGCGGCGGAGATCGCGAAGCTGCCGGAGGCGGAACTCGACGCCATCTTGGGAGGCGGTCCGCCGGCGCTGGTGATGCTGGCCCGTCCAGGCGAGGACGGGAAGGTCGCGGTCGGTGAGGCGGTGCTGCCCCCCGGCGAGTACATCGCGTTCTGCGCCATTCCCCAGGGCGTCGACCCCGACGAGTACTTCGACCCGAAGAATCAGACCGCGGACGGGCCTCCGAACGTCGAGGGTGGACCACCCCACTTCACACTCGGCATGGCCGGCGACCTCACCGTCGAATAGCCCTCCCGAACCGCTTCGCACACGCACGAGGCAGGACGATGGCGCACGGATGGACACGAAGCGGATAGGCGGAGTTCGTGGCCGTCGCGCTGCTTCTCGGAGTGGCCGCATGTGGCAGCGACTCCACCGGCGGGAAGACGGCACCGGCGGGTGATGCTGGCAAGCCTCGACCTCGTGACGGAAGCGAGCGACGCCGGAACTCGGTCCTGCACGGCCTTGTCGACGAGGCGCGCGTCGCCGCAGGACACTCGGCGGGCAACACAACTCGTTCGGCGACCTCTGCGTGGTGGTTGCGCGTGATTCCCTGCCCGGCGGCCTCGGCGCGCAGATCGAGCACGCGTTTCCCGGAGTCGCAGTCACCTACGACGCGCCACCTCGCTGGCTCATTTGATCAGTTTGATGATGTTGAACATCGGGAGATAGAGGCTGATGACCATGCCGCCGACGATTGTTCCCATCACGACGATCATGAGTGGTTCGATCAGGGACGTCAGCGCGTCGACGGTCGCAGTCACTTCCTGGTCGTAGAAGTCGGCGATCTTGTCGAGCATTTCGTCGAGTGCACCGGTCTCTTCGCCGACGGCAATCATCTGAACCACCATCGCCGGGAAGACCTCATGCTGCTCGAGCGGTCGTGCGAGAGTGTCGCCACGCTTCACCGCGCTCTGCGTCTCGCGCAGCGCAATCGCCACGGTCTCGTTCCCCGCGGTCTCGGCCACGATGTCGAGAGCTTCGAGGATGCCGACACCCGAGCGGGTCAGTGCGGCCAACGTCCGAGAGAACCGTGCGAGCGCGGTTTTGCGGACGAGCAGGCCCATGACCGGCATCCG
>JANLTQ010000126.1:0-8397 GCA_031363005.1 Acidimicrobiia bacterium
TCGGCGGTGGAGAGGCGGTGGGCGATGCTGACGGTGGTCGCACCCTGGGCCACGCGCATGAGCGCCGTCGTCAGCGCCCGTTCGGTCTCGGGGTCCACTGCGCTGGTGGCTTCGTCGAGCACGAGGAGACCCGGATGCGCGATCTGGGCCCGGGCCAGCGCGACGAGTTGCCGTTCGCCCACGGAGAGTCCGTCGCCGCGTTCACCGACGGTGGTCTCGAGCCCGAGCGGCATCCGAGCCAGCCAATCGTCCAGGCCGAGTTGCACGAAGACGTGCTCGATGTCGCGGTCGGTCGCGTCGAGCCGGCCGAAGCGCACGTTCTCGCGGATGGTGGCGTCGAAGAGAAATCCGTCCTGGGGGACCAGCCGGATCGCGCGCCGACGGGAAACGCCGTTGACCCGGCGCACGTCCTGCCCACCCACGATGATCGAGCCGCCGGTGGGGTCGGCGAGCCGGCAGAGCAGTGAGGCGAACGTGGTCTTGCCGGATCCGGTCTCGCCCACGACGGCGACGTTGGTCCCGGCCGGTATATCGATCGACACGTCGTGGAGCACGGGCGGACCGGTGCGGTACGAGAAGTCCACGTGCTCGGCGCGAATCGGGAGTGGACCGCTCGGAAGCTCGCTCCCGTTGGGGTCATCGGAGACGTCGATCGGGATGTCGAGGATGTCGAGGACCTTGCGCCAACCGGCGATCGCGGTCTGGGTCTGGTCGATGATCTCGCTGATCTCGGCGATGGGGAAGAGCAACAAGTTCATGAGGAACGCGAACGCCACCACCGTGCCGAGGTCGAGCCCGAGCTGTACGCCGGAGAACGCCGCGATCGCAACAACGGCTGCGAGCGCGAGCGATCCGAACATGTCGCCGACGGGGAACATCATGGCGAAGTAGCGACCCGCCTCACGATGGGCGAGGTACAGACTCTCGATCCGCGCGTGCAACCGATCCCGTGCCCGGGTCTCGAGCCCGTACGCACGCACCGCGGCGGCGCCGGTGATGGTCTCGGAGAACTCGCCGAGCATGTCGCCGGTGCGGACCCGGACCTTGTCGTACGCGACCAGTTGGCGCCGTTGGAGGAACCGCAGGATCGGGACGACCGGCAGGAACGCAACGATCGTGACCAGCGTGAGCTGCCACGAGTAGATCGCCATCACCACGAGCGTCCCGAGCACCAGCGCAGAGTTCACGACCCAACTGACCGCGCCCCAGTTCACGAACCGCGCCAGCGTCTCGATGTCGCTCGTCACGCGGGCGACCAGGATCCCGCGCTTGGTCTCGTTCTGTTCCGCCACGCTCAGGCGGTGAATGTGCTCGAAGACCCGGATGCGGAGGTGGTAGAGCGCACCTTCGGCGGTCTTCACCAAACGGAGATACGTGATGCGTGAGAGCACCATGATCAACAACACCATCACTGCGGTGCCGACGCACGCGGTGATCACGAAGCCGGCCTGGAAACCGTGCTTGCCGATCACACCCCTGCTGAGCACCTGCTGGATCGCCACCGGAATTAGCAGCTTGCCTGCGGCCACCAGGACTGCGAACGCGAGCGACACGCGAATGCCGACGCGCACCTCGGGCATGACCGCGATGCCCTTGCGCAACACGGCCAGCGCGCCTGATGGCTCACTGTCCGACTCTTCGCCAGTCTCGGCGTCGGGCGCGTTGTGGTTGGGCTCGTTGCGATGCGCGTGGCTGCGGTCGACGAGCTCGTCCAGGGATGAGTCGTGCGCAGTCTCGGCCAGGGAGTCGAGGGCGGCGTCGTGGGCCGAGGCGCTCATCGTTCGCTTCCCTCGGAGGGCGCGGACTCCACCGGATCGAACTCGTCGTCGGGTTCGGCGATGACTGCGTCGTACGCGGTGAGCATGGCGACGTACTCGGGGTCCGACGCGAGTAACTCCGCGTGGGTGCCGGCGGTGACGATCCGGCCGTCGGCCATGCGCATGATGCGGTCGGCGAGTTCCACGGTCGAGCGTCGGTGCGCCACCACCAGCGTGGTCATGCGGAGTTCGTTGCGCAGTGCGTTCAGGATCCGCGCTTCCACCCGAGGGTCCACGGCCGAGGTGGCGTCGTCCAGGACGAGGAACTGCGGACGGCGCGCTAGGGCACGAGCGAGTGCGAGTCGCTGGCGTTGGCCGCCGGACAGGGTGACGCCGCGCTCACCGAGCAACGTATCCAGGCCTTCGGGGAGGGCCCGCACGAACCGGCTGGCTTGGGAGACGTCGAGCGCAGACTCGAGCCGCTCGGCCCCGTGGTCGGTGCCCACGAGCACGTTCTCGGTCACGGTGTCGGCGAAGACGAAGGACTCCTGGAATACCAGCGCCAAGAGGTCGCGGCGGGTGGCCCGTTGCAGCCGGTCCGGCGCGAGTCCGTGCACCCGAATCGTGCCGGCCGTCGGGGTATCGAGGCCGACGAGGAGTTCGCACAAGGTGCTCTTGCCGCAGCCCGTCGGGCCGACGAGCGCCACGATCTCGCCTGGTGCGATGCGCAGGTCCACGCCGTCGAGCACGAGTTCGCCGGTGGGGTAGGCGAACTGCACGCCCTCGGCCACGACGTCGGCGGGAGTGGCCGGAGGTTCGGGATGGTCGTCGGGCAGCTCGGCGTGCGGCGCCGCGAGCAACCGGTCCAACCGTGCGGTGGCTACCACCGCGCGCGGCATCTCTTCGAGGAGGAAACCGACGACGCGCATCGGGAAGGCGAGCAGCGTGAAGAGCGCCATGGCCTGGACCACATCACCGGGGGAGATCGCGCCGGTGGAGATCCGCCAACTTCCGACTGCGAGAATGGCGACGATGCCGAGACTCGGCAGCGTGTCCAGCGCGGGTTCGAAGAACGCGCGGAGCCGGCCGACCTCGATGCGTTCGACTCGCAGGTGGTCCGCCGCCGCCGCGAGCCGGGCCACCTCGTGCGCTTCGAGTCCGAGCGACTTCACCGCGAGGGCACCGTCGAAGCTCTCGTGCGCGATCGACGAAACATCGCCCACATGTTGTTGCACCGCAGCTGCGGGTCGTTCCACGCGGCGGGTGTAGTAGCGGTTCAGCAGCGCCATGGTGGGGAACAGGACGAGGCCGACCAGCGCCAGGATCGGGTCGACGGCCACGAGCGCGATCACCGAGAAGACGATCAGCACGAGCAGGCCGGTCGAGAAGGGGAGGGGGTTCACGACCTCGGTGGCGGCGAGCACGTCCGAGTCCGCGTGCGCGAGCAATTCGCCGGTGGAGGTGGATCGGTGGAACTCGAGCGGGACCGCGAGGAAGTGATCCGCAATCGAACGGCGCAGCCACGCCTGGCCGAGCCAGGTGGTCTTGCCTGCGAAATAACGGCGGGTGATCGTGCCGATGGCGCGCATCAAGGCCACGACCATGATGAGCGCGACCCAGGTCCAGGTGGTGTTCGAATCCACGCCCGTCGAGAAACCCGGGGTCAGCACTTTGTCGGTCACTTGGCCGAGCACGAGCGTCCCGAGGACAGATGCGCCGGCGTAGATGACCGCGCCGACGATCGCGATCGAGAAGGGGACCGGGTTGAGTCGCACGAAGCGCGCGAGAACCCGGAGACCGCGGCGGATGACGTGCTTCGGTGGATCCTCGACGGTCGGATCCTCGACGGTCGGATCGTCGGCACCCGGTTTCACGGGCGTGGCGACGCTCGTCATGATCGGACCAATGTGAGCGCATCCGGGACGTACGCGATGTCCAGGCGGCGAACGTCGCCGAGGTAGTCGCCGTCCACTTGGTAGGGGAACGGTTCGTCGTCGGTGATCGTGGCCGCGGTGATGCCGTCACGCTGGATCACGTTCCGGTGGCGGTGGAGCAACTTCGGTGAGATCAGGGCGCGTGCCGCGATGCTCAAGATCGCGGGGGCCCGGCGCGCGCTGATGACCGTGAAGCTGAGCGGGCTGTCGAGCTGCGCGGCGGGCGCGACCACGAACGGCGTGTGCCCGATATAGGTGTACGGACTGGCCTTGGACACGATGATGAACGTGGCGCCGTGGATGGTCTCGCCGGTGTCGAAGGTGACGGAGAAGCGGCCGCGTGAATGGTCATAGGTCCGCAACCAGGTGTCGAA
Source organism: Acidimicrobiia bacterium (assembly GCA_031363005.1). GTDB lineage: Bacteria > Actinomycetota > Acidimicrobiia > IMCC26256 > JAENVU01 > JAENVU01. Next base: position 4,066 of record JANLTQ010000126.1, read on the forward strand.
CGCGGCGACGGCGAACAGCGGGTGTGCGGCATACCGCTTGAACGCGGCCCGGCGTTCCACGGCCTCGACCACCGCCGCATCGAAGCCGACGCCACAGTGGAACAGGAAGTGGCGGTCGCCGATCCGGCCGAGCCCGATGCGCTGGAACGACTTGCGCTCCAGGGCGTCGAGCAACTCCGAGGTCGCTTCCACGGGGTCGTCGGGAAGGCCGAGACTGCGGGCGTAGACGTTGGTGGACCCGCCCGGGAGGGGTGCGAGCGCAGTCTCGGTGCCCACGAGTCCGTCGGCGGCCTCGTTGAGAGTGCCGTCGCCCGCGAGGACGGCCACGACTTCGACACCTTCGGCGGCCGCGCCCCGGGCCAGGCGAGCGGCGTGGCCCCGACGGGAGGTCTCCGCGACCTCGAGGTCGTGGTCGGCGCCGAGGGCTTTCTGGATGACAACGCGCGTGCGGGCCGTGACCGAAGAAGCCGTCGCGTTGACGATGAGGAGCACCCGCACGCTGAGTCACGTTACCGGCCGCCTCTCCGAACCCTCCCTGAGTTCACCCCCGAACCCCACACTTCGGCGTCGCACGCGCCGCCGCAATCGGCGCTGGCGACGCCAGAGTGTGGGAGCGGGCGCGCGACGGGCATGCTGAGGCGATGGCACCCGACTCGCTGGCGACCGTTGCGGCCGAGATCGCCGCGTGTCGAGCGTGCCCGCGGCTGGTGGCCTGGAGGGAAGCCGTCGCGGTCGAGAAGCGAGCCTCGTTTCGGGACGACACCTACTGGGGACGCGGTGTACCGGGGTTCGGTGATCCACACGCTCGGGTCCTGGTGCTCGGGCTGGCCCCGGCCGCGCACGGTGCGAATCGCACGGGCCGGGTGTTCACCGGCGACCGGTCCGGCGACTGGCTCTTCGCGTCGATGTATCGGAACGGCTTCGCGAACCAGCCGATCTCGGTGGCGGCGGACGACGGCCTCTCGCTGAGCGGTGCGTACGTGTCCGCGGCGGTTCGCTGCGCACCACCTGCGAACGCCCCGACGCCTTCGGAGCGCGACACCTGCCTCCCGTTCTTCGTTCGCGAACTCGGACTGCTGGCCGACGTCCGGGTGATCGTGACCCTCGGTGCCTTCGCGTACGAGGCGTTGTGGGCCATGTTGCGATCCGCCGGCGTCGTACTCCCGCGTCCCCGACCGAAGTTCACCCATGGGCTCGAGGTGCCGACGGCGCGCGCCACGATCGTCGGCTGTTTCCACCCGAGTCAGCAGAACACGTTCACCGGCAAGCTGACCGAGCCGATGATCGACGCCGTCTTCGCGCGCGCTCGGGAGCTCAGCGACCTCAGTTGACCAGCGCGACGAACTCCGCGATCCCGTACCCGATCGAGATCGTCCCGAGCACAGTGGCGACGACGACCCGCAACGTCCGGTCCGGCGTGCTGATGGCCAGGTGTGCGCCGACGCGCGCGCCCGGGATTGCGCTGATCATGAGCGGGACCGCGTAGAACCAGTTGACGTTGCCGAGCAGGTGATGGGTGAGCGTGCCGGGGATCGCGATGAGGCCCACGCACGCGAGCGAGGTGCCGATCGCCTCCTTGAGGTCCAACCCGACGATCGCCGTGAAGGCGGGGACCATCACGATGCCGCCGCCCACGCCGAGAAAGCCCGAGAGCAGACCGGCGAGGAGTCCGATCCCGATCAAAGGGACCGGCGCGAGATTGAACTGGCGCTCGCCACCGCTGTCGAGCGTCGGTGGGGTGCGCCCGCCGGTGGCCATGCGGTAAGCGGTGAACGCCATGAGCCCGGCGGTCATCACCATCTGGACGTGACCGCGCCCGGGGAACCGGTCCGACGCGATCGCGCCGGCTGCAGCTGCGGTCGCGCCCGCAAGACCGGTGAAGAGGACGACGCGGCGGCGCACCAAGCCGTCGCGGGTGTAGCGCAACGTGCCCGCGATCGAGGACGGGATGATCGAGGGCAGCGTGCTCCCCACGGCTTGGAGCGGCGTGGCACCGAGGACGAGGATGGCGGGCGTCGAGATCACGGCGCCGCCCACACCGAAGACGCCGGAGAGCATCCCGGTGAAGAACCCGGCGATCAGGACCAGGACGAAGATCACCGGGTCCGACATTGAAGCGACACTACCGACGAGCGGCCGGTACCCTGGCCCCATGTCGGATGGCTTGCAACTGCGCGGCGTCTACCTCCCGCTCATTACCCCGTTCGCGGCCGACGGGTCGGTCGCCGTCGACGCGATCACGGCGTTGAGCCACGAGTATCTCGACGCCGGCGCAACCGGACTCGTGCCGCTGGGAACCACTGGTGAGAGTGCAGCCCTCACGGCCGACGAGAAGCGCGCCGTCATTGACGCCTGCTCGGCGGTGTGTGTGGATCGCGGCGCGCAACTGATCGTGGGCGCGGGGACGAACTCCACCGCGTCGACGGTCGCCGCAGTGCAGGCCCTCGCCGGGACGCCGGGCTTGTCCGCAGTGCTGATCGTCGTCCCGTATTACGTGCGTCCGTCCGAAGCCGGGATCGTCGCCCACTTCCGCGCCGTGGCCGACGCGTCGCCGGTGCCGGTGGTGCTGTACAACGTGGCCTTCCGCACCGGCCGCAATCTCTCCGCGGCGTCAGTGTTGGAAGCGGCGACCCATCCGAACATCATCGGCATCAAGCAAGCCGCTGCCGGCCTCGACCTCGACACGCTGGAGCTTCTGCGCAGCGCGCCGGACGACTTCGCGGTTCTTGGTGGTGAGGACCCGTTCCTGTTCCCGGTCTCGCTCATGGGCGGAGCGGGCGCGATCTGCGCGTCGGCGCACGTGCTCACAGCACAGTTCGTGTCGATGATCGAATGCGGACTCGCGGGCAAGGTCGAGGAGGGCCGTGCGCACGCCGAGGCGTTGCTCCCGGTGGTGAACGCATGCTTCGCCGAACCGAATCCCGCCGTGTTCAAGGGTGTGCTGCACGCGCAGGGTCGTATCCCCACGCCCGACGTCCGCCTCCCGCTACTCAACGCCTCCGCTCCTGCGATCGACGCCGCCATGGCCGCCATCGCCGCCGTGAAGTAGGCGACGCGCTTCCTAGGGAACGGACGTCGGTGGGGTTGGAGAGGTGGTAGCGGTCACCGCCGGTCTCGATTCCGCAGGCGAGCCCGAACCGGCACCGCTCGCAGTCCTCGATTGAACGAGGTCTCCAAAGCAGCCGTCCGACTGGTTGATCAGCGTCTCCCACTCCGAGCGATCGAGCCGGCGCGTGGTGCGGATCAACGTGCGCAGATCAACCGGCGGGCGGCCAGGATCAGGAAGGCTCAACGCCGTCACCACGATGCCCGGCGACGGGCTCCAACGGGCCAAATCGAAGGATCCTGGTCCCAGCTGCGCGGACCCGATGACGGGACCCGCAAGAACCGAATGTCCCGCGAGGGTCTGGGGAACGACCTGAGGCGCAAAGAAGCGAATCGCTTCGTGGGCGCCCGAACCGCCTTCCCACATGACTTGTGTGTTCATCTGCACGCGGCCGCGATTCGCGGTGAGGGAGGACGTGGCCGTCGGATCCGACGCGACATTGAGGTAGGAGGTCGCGAGGAGCGGTCCATGGAACAGTTCATGCGAGTCGATCGGGAGTGCATTCAGCGCGATGGCCGGCTGAGTACCGTTCATCGTGACGGCGCTCGCGATGGCGCGGAGCTGAGCGGTGCGTTCGGCGCCGTATGAGCGACCAAAGACTCCGATACTGCGATCCCCTTCGCGCCATGAGATGACTTGGCTGCCGTCAATTCGGTTTGAGAAGGCTGAGGTCATGGTGCTGATCACCGCATCGGGATGACCGGGGATGGCAATCGAGGTCGCGGTGTCGTCGTCTCGCAACACTTCCTCACGCGACTCGACCAAGCCGATCATCGGAGCGGAGTACGGATCCTGAAATGCCGAGTCGCCGAAGATCGTGATGGTTCCGTACGCGTCATTGATCGGCTGAATGTCGAACTGGTTGAAGACTCCACAAATGGTAAGTCCCGCGGCGACTGGGATCGGCGCAAATCGCTGATTCCTGGCTTCCGCGCCTGGTTGGGCTGCCTCTGGAAAACAGCGGATCTCGAACCAGTTCAGCAGCCGCTGAGACGTCGCCCGGTCGATCGGGCGGTTGTTCTGCCGATCGCTGAGGATCTTTTGTGCAACATCGCTGATCTCATCCGGAGCGTTCCGTAGGTAGTCCTCGGCATGTTGGCCTCGGCTGGTGCTCGTGTTGCCGGTCGCCTCGTTGGTCACCGTGTCCGTCGGTTGTGAAGCATTCGCGGCGATCTGGGCACAGAAGCTGGTGACATCGGAGGCTGGGCCGTCGGCGCGTTGGTTCA
>JANLTQ010000138.1:0-1815 GCA_031363005.1 Acidimicrobiia bacterium
GAACTGGTCGGCGCTCGGAAGCAGGGAGAACTCACTCCGCAGATCGACGGTGGCGGTTCCGGCGGTCACGGAAGACACGCGGGCGAGGTTCTGACTGGGCACGGCCGATCGCAACCCTGCTTCAACTTCGCCTTTGGTCGGTCCACGCCGCAGCAGGTTCAGCAAATCTTGCGGAGGCGCGGACGAAGCCAGCCGGCGCGCGACCGCCACGAGTCGTCCGCTCTTCGCGAAGTACACCGAGGCCGCGTCTCCCGCGGTCTCGGAGGCCGCAGCGCCGGCGTTCCGATCGAGCAAACCGAATGGCACGTGCTTGGCGCGGATTCGAGTGGCCGTCGATTGCTTCGGCACTCCGCACGACACGATCACCACGCAGGCGACCACGGCGATGACTGCACCACGGGGCGTACGAATCACCTCGGCCTCCGGGGGATCTCGATCACGAAGCGGGCTCCGCCCTGCGGGGAGTCCTCCACCCACACTCGACCACCCTCGAGCCGAAGGTGTTCGACCACGAGGGCCAGTCCGAGACCGGTTCCCGGTTTCGATTCCGAGGAGCTGCCCCGTCCGAATCGCTCGAAGATGTGCTCGCGTTCCTCGGCCGGAACGCCCGGTCCGGCATCGTCGACGGCGACCAGCAGGCTCATTGCGGTACCTCCCACCGTGACCGAGCGGGCACCGTCGCCGTAGGCATCGGCGTTCTCCAACAAGTTGGTCAACACTTGCGCGACCCGGCGCCGGTCGACGAGGGCCGTCCTCGGGGCCGACGGCTCGATCGACACCGCCACCTCGTGTCGTTGGGTCGACTCGAGAACTTCGCGCACGAGCGCCTCGGGCACGACCTCTCGCCGCTGCGGAGTTTCGACCCCCGCATCCAGTCGCGAGATCTCGAGCAGGTCGACCACGAGCCGAGTGAACCGTTGTAACTCTGCATCGAGCGCGTCGAACGCCGCATTGGCCGCCTCCGTCGACTGTCGTCGCCGCGCAATGTTCAACGCCGCGCCCATCGTCGCGAGCGGTGTACGCAGTTCGTGACTGACATCAGAGGCGAATCGCGCTTCGCGGTCGATCCGGCGCCGCAACCCCGCCACCATCGCGTTGAACGAATCCACCAGGGGCTCGAGATCGCTGTCCCCCTCCGCATCCAAGCGTTCGTCCAGCGCACCCTCCCGAATCCCGCCGGCGATGACCGCCATCCGCCGCACCGGTCGCAGCACTCGCCCCGCCGCGTACCAGCCGATCACCGCACCGATCACCGTGACCCCGACTGCCGCCACCACCAACGCGCGCGCGAGCAGGATCAATGTCTGGTCGAGGTCTTGGTTCGGTGTGAACTCAAAATAGGAACCGTCGACCGCCGGGAGCGGGAGCCCGACCGCCACTTGGGGAACCGAGGCCAGCGCCGTGTTCTGAGTTCCGGCAGTTCCTTCGGCGACCAATCGGCGCAGTGAGATCGGGACTTCGTCGCGGCCAACTCCCACAGATGTGCCGAACCACTGGCGGCCAACCCGCATGACCACTCGGTTCGAACCGGTCCGCGCCTGGACGAGCGCGGCGCGTACATCGAGGGGATTCACCTGCAGGGCGTCGCGGACGACTCGTGCGTTCGCATACGCCTCCTGGCGCGCGGATGATCCACGCCGGTCGAGCAGATACGAGCGCGTCAGCCCATAGGAGAAGATCGCCAATCCGGCCGAAATGATCAACGCCAGTCCCGCAAAGACCAGCGTCACCCGAGTGCGCAGGCCGAGTCGGTGTGCTCGCGGCAGCAGCGACGTCCTCACGCGTAGCAACGCCGACACCAAACCATCGGAGAAC
>JANLTQ010000170.1:0-1784 GCA_031363005.1 Acidimicrobiia bacterium
ACCTCGCCGGCCGCCCACCCGTCACCCGGGATCGGGACGTGACGTTCGTGGCCACTCGATGTACTTTCCGATCCTCGACAATGGAGGTCAGAGTCATGGCGATGAAGTCGTTGGAGACCGACTACCTCGTGGTGGGTGCGGGTGCGATGGGTATGGCCTTCACTGACGCCCTCATCGATCATGCGGACGTGCACGTCACGTTGGTCGATCGTCGCCACACGGCTGGCGGCCACTGGCAAGACGCGTATCCGTTCGTCCAGCTTCATCAGGCGTCGGTGTTCTACGGCGTCGCATCGACGGTGCTCGGGAGCGGCGCCGTGCAGGCGCGCGGTCCGGAGGTAGGCCTTCAGGAACGAGCCCGACAGTCGGAGATTCAGAGCTATTTCGACGACATCCTGCATCGCCGCTTCAGGAACTCGGGTCGCGTGACGTTCCGTGGGGGTTGCGAGTACCGGACCGACGGCTCCGCCCATCTCGTGACGTCGCGGGTGTCGGGCGAGACGGTGAAGATCAACGTGCGCCACCGCGTGGTCGATGCCACCTATCTTTCGCCAACCATCCCGGCGACGACACCGCCTCCGTTCGGTGTGGCTGACGATGTCCGCGTCGTCGCGATCGGCGAGCTCGCCCGCTTGACCTCTGCCGCGAAGAGCTACGTGATCGTCGGTTCGGGCAAGACCGCCACTGACGGGATCGTGTGGTTGTTGTCCCACGGTGTCGAGCCCGACCGCATCGTCTGGGTACGGCCCCGTGACCCGTGGATGCTCAATCGGGCGCTCGTCCAACCCGACCCGGCGGTGGCGCTCGGGCTGGCTGCTGACACCATGGCGGCGGCCGCCGACGCCGAGTCGCTCGACGATCTCTTCCTGCGCCTCGAAGCAGCCGGTGTGATGTTCCGAATCGACCGGGACGTTATGCCCACGATGGCCAAGACCCCGACCCTCGGCGCGTGGGAACTCGATCTGCTCCGCACCATCGAACGCGTTGTTCGGCTGGGACATATCAGGCACGTGACTCGGACCGAGATCGTGCTGGACGGCGGATCGGTGCCACTGGCGCCAGACTCACTCGTGGTGCACTGCGCCGCGTCCGGATTGCAGTACCCGCCGCTCGTTCCGATCTGGGGGCCGGACACGATCCGACTCCAGACGATCCGAGCGGGCTTTCCGTGCTTCTGCGCTGCGCTCGCCGGATACGTGGAGGCAACCCGTGACGACGACCGCGAGCGCAACCGGCTGTGTCCACCCAACACCCTGCCCGACAACCCGGCCAACTGGGCGCAGATGCAGGTTCGGGGCACCGTCGCGGCTCGCACCTACGGGGCGGAGCCCGACATCGCGGCCTGGGCCAACGCCTGCGCGCTGAACCCGGCGCGCAGCGAACCGTCCCAACGTGAGGAGCCCGCGGTACTGGCTGCGGCTGACCGCCTTGCGGCCCACGCCGAGCGCGGACTCACCCGGCTGGCCGAGCTCGCGCACGAGTGACCCACGTCCCAGATACAGACCAGGCGCCGTCAGGCGAAGATGCTGACGCCTCCGGGTCCGACAAGCAGTCCGACAACGATCAAAACGGCGCCGTAGAGGACTGCGCCTCGAACGAGCGAGACGATCCCGGTGACGACGAGGATGACGGCGATGACCCACAAGATGGTTTCCATTGCCAGTCTTTACCCGGTCGAGTCCGGACCAAAACTCTCTCTCACCGACGCCACTTGCCTCGACGAACGACTCGTGCGTTCAGAGCAGTTGTTGCGTCAACACCTGGGTGAGCCATTGCTGGTAGTG
>JANLTQ010000176.1:0-4174 GCA_031363005.1 Acidimicrobiia bacterium
GATCCGGTCGCGGATGCGCAGAACGGACCGACCCCGGGCACGGTGGTGAGCAGATCGTCTGGCCAGCCCGCACGCCACAGGCCGAGTGCCTTGTCGGTCGCGGCTGCGTGCGACGCGTCGATCGTTTCGATATCGGCGATCAACTCGGCGACTTCCCAGGCGAGTGTGTCGAGGTCGAAACGACCGTCCCAGAACTCGTGCCAGCCGCGCGCTGCGGATCGGATCCGTTCGGCCCGACGCGTCGGGTCACTGTCGCGGTTGTGGGCAGCGACGATCGCGGCGATCGACGCGACCCGCGCTCGGGCCAGTCCGGCCAGGTCGGGCCACCGGGCCAGCACGGGCTGCGCGACCCGGTGACCGCCGCATGCTCGCCACAGATCCGGGAACGCCCACGATCCGAGCGCCCACAATCGACACTCGTTGCGGTGCGCGTCGATCGTGAGCCGGTGACGTCGATGCAACACTCGACGCAAACTGATCACCGCGGCTGGGACCAAGGGCGTGGCATGCACGTCCAACACGGTCTCGCACCGAGCCAACATCTCAGCATCGATGATGTCGGTCTTGTTTCGTCCGGCCATGGCTTCACGTAACCGGGCCGAGTCCCGCGTGTGGACGAACCCGAACCCGCAACCCGCGGCTGCGACCGCGTGACTCAACGGGATCCACGACCCTCCCGTCGGTTCGGCCACCACCAACGAACCTGCGAACGGCGCGAGCCGTTCCGTGATCCTCGCGAGACCCGCGAGTGTTGGCGCAGCCCGAAAATCCTCACGGACATCCGGGCCACGAATCGCAATCTGATGATCCGCGACCACCGCGGCATCTATACCGATCGACACGAGGTCGCTAGCGTTCTGTGCCATCGAGGGCTCTCCCTCCGATCATGGTGGCCACCAAGAACCCGCACTGCCGGCAAGCATCGAGCGGGAACCCGGTGAACACCTCCGGTGAGTTGTCAGGGAGAGCCCTCGAGCACGCTCGAACCCTCAGGATGTCCCCGACACCACCCCGCCCACGGCAAGCAGCCACGTGGCCACCCAGCCATGTGATTCATACGGTGCACCGGACCCCGACCTGCGGTCTCGACGAGTCCCACCAATTTCCTCAACCGGGTCCGCTCGGAAGACGAACCCCAGCGACCATCAGGTCAACGAGCCACAAGCTCAGCGGAAATACGTCACCGCTGGAGTCCCTCCCGAGGCCACGCTACGCGGCCACCCCCCGAAACGGGAAGGCCCAACAATCAATACATGCGGTTTCGTGCTCCGAAACCATCGGGCTGGTAGCCCCATGATGGGAGCTCCCGTCGCGGCGACCTACTCCTTCACGCCGGAGTTAGCGGGAGCCGTCGGACCCGAACGTGCTCATCGGTGAGGACCACGATGCATCCGATCACGAGATCATCGTGAACATCGCCGAGGTTGTCGAGGTTGTCGAGGATGAGATGAGCCTGCTGCGTCGCTCGCCGCTCCGTCCCTCGCCGGAGCAGCAAGAACGATGGGCGCGTCGCCCCGGAACGGGCGAGAAGGAGTCCGAAATCGGTGTCGGCGGAGATGAGGACCCGGTCCTCGAGCCCTGCGAAGTCGAGCACCGCTTCGTCGGTCGCGCGCTGCATCGCACCACCGGCGAAGGTGAATAGCGTCGTGGCCCGCTGCGGTCAGCAAGCCAGCGACGGTGGGTGAGAGGTTCTGATCGACGAGGAACTTCACGCGCCGCGGCGAAGAGGCAACTCGCGCTCACGAACGGCTTCGGCGGCGTACCGAAGCGCTTCGGCAACATCGCCCGGCTCGAGGTCCGGGTGTTCTCCGACGATCTCATCGACGGTCATCCCATCCGCAACCATCGCGACCACCGTCGCGACCGGTATGCGGAGGCCGCGAGTGCATGGCTGGCCACCCATCAGTTCCGGATCAATGCTGATTTGCTCGAATCCCACGGTGCCCTGGTGAGGTCACCAGCGTACGCGAAGGCAGTGCGGAGTTTCGCGATGAGTTCTGACGCGTGAAGCGAGTACCGCCGATCACTTTCGGATTCACGCGCGGCGTGGCGCTGAGGCCTCACGACGAACTTCACCGGCTGACGCTGTGGCTGTTCTCGACGCAGGTCGCGCTGGTCGGACTGGTGTTTACGGTCGCGAAGCTCGCGTGATGTTCCCGCATACTCAGGAGGGGCTGACCCCTATATCGCTACGAACGACCGGGATCTGCCATTCGAGATCGAGCAGGTGGCGTGCGAGCACGGCGGCGGTGCGGGCCGCGTGCCGCTTCGCAGTCTCGGCAATCGGTCCGGCCCAACTCTCGTCCACCGTCTCGACGAACAAGGTGTACCAGCGGTCGAAGAGCTCGACCCGGAACGGCTCGATGTCGTGCACGTGCTGATGCGCGTCGAGGATGAAGCCGCCGTAGCCCGGCTCTCGCAAGAGAACCCGACACCAGTAGTCGATGAGCTTCGGGATGTGGACGGCCCAGTCCACCTCGGCGACCTCACCGAATACGGGCGCGAGGAGGTCGTCGAAGACGATCTCCCGATAGAAGCGGACGACCAGATCATGGATGTGCGCTCGTGAGTCAAGATCGCATTTCTCGTGACTCGGGGCTTCGACCATATTTCTAGGGTATACTAGAAATAATCGCCCAACGAGGAGTCGACCATGCCATTGACCGGAGCAGTTACCAGCTACCACACAGCCTGGGTGAACGGACCGGGTTCGATTCCCCACCCGGTGCGCTACGCAGTCGACGGAGATCAGCTGGTCTGTTTCGGCGACGACAGCCTGGCGAACGTCGCAGAGGGCGCCCGGGTGTCCGTGTCGATCCACGAGATCGCCGGAGGACACCTCGTGACAGCGTTCAGTGGTTCGCTGCACGAGCTCGCGCCCGAGACCGTCAGCACCAACGCTCTCCTCGAACTCCTCGAGCATGTCGCGCTCGGTCGCACGATGGCAGAGGTCGACGCCCACCTCGCCGACGAGCGAGCCCATCGCCGGATCGTCGCGCTCGTCCCATGAGCGCGCGACGAAGGCGAGCGGAGACGCCGGCGCTCCAGGAGCAAGCGCGCGCTCTCGGCGACCCGACCCGCCATGGGATCTTTCGCTCCATCGCCGACGCGGACCGACCGGTGGACATCGCCGAACTCACCAAACACTTCGGATTGAACCACAACGCAATTCGCCAGCATCTCGCCAAGCTGGTGCATGCGGGTCTGGTGACGGAGGACCGGGCGGCGAGCGCGGGTCGGGGGCGACCGCGACTCGTGTACGAGCTGGATCCGGCTGCAGACAGCCGGTGGGACGTCACCGGTCCCTACGAGCGCCTCAGCGTGCTGCTGGCCGAGGTCGTCCGGACGGGGGACTCACCCGTCGAGGTCGGGAAGCGGTCGGTCCGGCGTGAACCACACCGCACGTTCCCCGACGACGATCCGGTGGCGGTCGTCGTGCAGGCGATGGAACGTCAGGGCTTCGAGCCTGCCGTGCGCACTTCTCGCGGTGCTGGGGTCGAGCTCGTGCTGCAGACCTGCCCGTTCGCGTCGGCGGTGCTCGCTGACCCGAAGACCGTGTGCGAGCTCCATCTCGGTATCGCTCAAGGTGCCGCGTCACTCTCGGGCGATCGAATCGTGGTCGACGAACTCGTGCCGCATGACCCGCGGCGCGCCAACTGCCGGCTCCGACTGCACCTCGAGCCCGCGGCGAGCCCGTGAGTGCCGACGGTACGAGTGCGCCGCGACGAACCGAACGGAAGGACACCGTGATGATCGACGTCACTCCCCACCGAACCCTCGCCGAGATCGTGAACGCGTCGCCCACCTCGGCGCGAGTGCTGGAGTCGTTCGGTCTGGACTATTGCTGCGGAGGCCAACGTCGGCTCGACGATGCGTGTTCGGATGCCGGCGTCGCCGCGGCGGGCGTGGTCGACGCGCTCGCGAACCTCGGACGGGATCCCCAACCCGACTGGGCGTCGATGAGTCCGGCCGAGTTGGTCGACCATCTCGAAGCCGGCCACCATGCCTATCTCCACACCGAGTTGAGGCGTCTCGACGCGCGTGCCGTCAAAGTCGTTGCTGTCCACGGGGATCGTCTTCCCGAGCTCGCCGAAGTGCGGTCCACATACTGGGAACTGCGGGCAGTCCTCTTACCGCACCTGATGATAGAGGAACAAGTGCTGTTCACGATGAT
>JANLTQ010000199.1:0-2042 GCA_031363005.1 Acidimicrobiia bacterium
CACATCGGGTTTTCTGCCACGTTTTCTGCATCCCCCGCCCTCGTAGCTCAGGGGATAGAGCATTGGTTTCCTAAACCATGTGCCGCAGGTTCGAATCCTTCTCGGTACTGATCGCCGCGGGTGCGGCCGGTGCCCTCGGCAGGATTCGAACCTGCGGCACATGGTTTAGGAAACCAATGCTCTATCCCCTGAGCTACGAGGGCGGGGGATGCAGAAAACGTGGCAGAAAACCCGGTGCGATGGTGGGATCCGGCTGAGATTTGCTGCATCTGGGACGTTGGACTGGCTTCGTCCGTGCCGCGACGGTAGTTGAGCGGGCGTTCGCCCTGATCCAGGCGCGTCGAAGTGATCTCGTGATCGGGATGAGCGGGTTCAGGCGGCGAGCGCGGTGGGTTGTCGTCGCCGGTGTTGGTGGAGCGCGAGGCCGTTGACCATCAGCGCGTAGCCCAACAGGTTGAGGAGTTGGCGGTCGTGGCCGAGGCTGTGGGCGCGGCGGAGCCAGAGGCTGTCGTCGAGGGCGCGGTTGATGCTTTCGGCGTCGTTGCGTCTCGGGTAGAGCCGTTCGAAGTCGGGATCGTCCGCGGCCGATGGGCCGGACGTTCTCGGTGCGGTTCAGCTTTCGTGCGGTGTCTTCGGGGGTGCCGTGCAATCGGACGGTGACGATTCCGAGCCTCACGCCCGGCGCCCCGATCGCAACGCTCAGCGCACGGACGGGAGAATCAAGCCTGTACGTCACCGACCTGCAAGGTCGCGTCTGGACCGACTTTTATGCGCCGGGCGCGTCGTCGTGGTCGGGGTGGCTCGCGCTCGGAACCAACCGGTTCCCCGGCAGCTACATCACCGCTGTGTCCACCGCCCCGGGCGCAACCAGCCTCTACACGATGGGCTCCGACGGGCAGGTCTGGTCCAAGTCCTTCGCCGCCGGCGCGACCGCCTGGTCCGGCTGGTATGGGCTCGGCAACGGCCGCTTCGGCTGGAACTAGCCGGTAGGCGCTTTCAGCAACAGTCCCGAAGCAACGAGCCTCTTCGTCATTGGGCCCGACAGCGAAGTGATGACCAAGTACTACCCCGAACGCCGGCCCATGGTCAGTTTGGTTCAAGCTCTAGCTGCGCCGCTGCCGCGGGCCGGCGCACACAAACGAGTATTCCGGTTTTGTGCTCCTGGTCACCGTCGGTCCGGCCGTCGACAGTCCGCCTGGCATTTGACTCTCACTCCGGCGGTCCGGTCATACTCTGCGCCTCTTCGAGACGACGGGGCGAAACATGCGCAGGTGTGTTGGGGTACTGTTCGCGCTGTGTCTGGCGGGCGCGGGGTGTACCAGCGATGACCGCGGCGTACAGACGGTGGCGACGGACACTGGTGCCGGCAGTGGGTCCCGACCGATCACGAAGACGGAGTCGATCGCAACGATCAATGCCGCGTGCACTGAGTTCTACCGACTGGAACCGGTCGATCCCGGCCCGTCGCCGTCGTTGGTGCAGGCCCGGGAGTACGCACAGGCCCGGATCGCTGCGATCAGGTTAGGACTCGAACGCCTGCGCGCCTCTCCGATCCGTCAGGCGGACCGTGACCTCTCTGATCTGGTGCAGAACAACTTTTCGGCGGCGCAACTGATCTATCGGCAGGTAGCAGACGCAGCGGATTCGGTTCCTGCCGGCGACGTCGCACGTTTGATGAGCTCGGGACAGCGCCTTGTGGTCGAGGTGGCTGGTGCACTCATCGGCTACGGCGCCACCGGGTGTGTGCCACCGGTCCTCGAGCCGCCTGCGCCACCGGGAGCGGGAGCAGGCCCCTTGGTCGAACTGGCGCCGACCGCCGTGATCCGTGTGGGCGACCCGCTGGTGGACAACAAGTCGATCGTCGCGGACCGTCATGCAGTGTGGGTCGGGCTGGGCCGCGAACCGAGTGTGGTGCGCATCGACCCGGACACGGACCGGGTTGTCGCGAGAATCGCTTTGGCGAGTCGCATTACCCAGCAGATCCAGGTCATCGACGGCGACGTCTGGGTGCCGACCGAGACGGAACTCGTGAGGATCGACGG
>JANLTQ010000211.1:0-3315 GCA_031363005.1 Acidimicrobiia bacterium
GTCGACCGGGCGGCGCTGCGAGCGACCGCCGCCGAGTCAGCTGGGGTCGAAGGCTGAGAGGGCGTAGGCGAGGTTCCGGTCCGGGTCCTCGACCGCAATCCGCAAGGTCCAGCCGGTCGAGCCGATCCCCATGGCGTCCCAGACGAACCACCGCAACACTCCGGCGCGTGCGCCCATCTCGTGGGCGTTCGGCGGCCACTCGTCACCGAGTTCGGCCAGCTCGCTGAGGACCATCCAGGTATCGAGTCGGCCGGCCGCGGCGCCTCGCCGTCGCCCGTGGGCGCCGCCACTAGCGCCCGCCCACCCGAGCCACGCCAATGCCGTACCCAGCTCCACCTCGGCCAGCCGAACCTCGGGCCCGTCGAGCGCACCGATCGCCGCCCGCACATCACCGGCCACTGCCACCGCTTTCGCATCACCTTCGGCAGTCCAGGGATGCACGAGATCACGCAGGGTTCGCACCACGCCGTTTCGGGCGATCGGCGTCGCTCCGGCAGGCACCTCGGTGGCGACTCCCGTCGGCCCTGGTGGCGGCGACGGGAACTCCGCCGCATCCGTGCGGTAGTTCGCCAGCGGGTACGCCGGCTCCCATGGTTCGAGGCACCGAGGCAGTTCGAGCGGATCGGGGCCCGGCAGTTCGACGCCGGTCAGATCCTCGCCCCGCAGGACGCGCTCGTGCAGACACATCGATGCCGTCGGCGTGGCCGGCGCATGCGGCGCGAGGTCACCCCAGGCGTGCGCGGCGGCCGCGACTTCTGCCAGCGGGCCGAGTCCGAAGTCTCCCGCAACGTCCGTGAGCATGCGCGCCGCAAACGAGCTCGGTGCTTCGAGCGCAAGGCGATACTCGACGTGGTTCGCCGCCGGCCATAACTGCTTGCCCCGTTCCACCGCCGCGCGGCACCGGTCTCGGAGCTCGAGCAAGGCACTCCACTCACGCGCGTCGCACAACCGGTCGGTGGCCCGAATGAGCTCGTCGAGGTCACCGATCTCGACCAGCTCGACCAGGTCTTCATTCATCCGTGACCCTCACAGGACGCGCTCGCCCGCAACGACCTTGGCGCGCAAGAGTTCCCCGAGCCGGACGCGGTGCCACGGCGAGTCGCCGAAGTCCAGCTGGTCGAGCTGTGCCCGCTTCATGAACAGATGCAGATCGTGTTCCCAGGTGAACCCGATGCCACCGTGGACTTGGAGCGCGCCGGCCATGACCCGCTTCGACGCGTCGCCGGCCCAGACCTTGGCGGTCGACGCGGCTACCGAACGATCCGGGTCGTCGACGCTCAAACACCACGCGGCCCAGTACGCACTGGACCGGATTCCCTCGACATCAACCAGCATGTCGGCGCAGCGATGCTTCACTGCTTGGAAGGAACCGATCGGTCGGCCGAACTGCACCCGGTCCTTCGCGTATTGAACGGCGAGTTCCATCGCAACCGAGCCCGTTCCGAGTAGCTCCATCGCACTGGTCATGGCCCCGACGTCGGTCAACCTCTGGGCGAGCTCGGTGCCCCCAAGACGGCGAGCGGGAGTGTCATCGAGTTCGAGCCAGCCGAGGGGTCGCGTGAGGTCCATCGCCGGTTCGGCTGCGGGTCGGACCGCGTCCGTGAGTTCGACGGCGAACACGCCGAGATCTGACGAATCGGTCGTCGCGATCACCACCGCCAGGTCGGCCGTCGGCCCGAAGGGAACCGGGTCCGACCGCCCGGTCAAGCGATCGCCGGTGGCGCGCAGCGACGAACGGTCCGAACACCACGCCACGCATGCGGTCGCACCCGCGAGGAGCCGATCCACGAGATCGTGGTCGGCCGCCGCACGGGCGATCTCGATTGCGATCACCGTCGAAACGAACGGCACGGGAACCACATGGCGCGCGGCCGCCTCCGCCAAGAGCGCCAACTCGACGAGTCCGAGGCCGAGCCCACCGGCAGACTCAGGCACCGCCACGCCGAGCCACCCCAACTCCACCATCGCCGACCAGAGTTCGCGGTCCCATCCGGACCCGGACTCGTGAATCGTGCGCACCCGAGCCGTCGGACACTGTTCGGTCAGGAAGGACCGAGCCGCATCCTCCAAGGCGACCTGGTCCGGTGAGAGGTCGAAATCCATCCGGCGGCGACGCTAGCGGCCGAGGACCCGTGTGCCGTTCGGCCCCGTCAATCACGCGCTCGATAGATTGCAGCGACGACGACGAACGCCCGCCGAGGAGCATCTGTGACCGAAGAGACCCCCGCCTACTTCCGCCACGGCGACACCGAAGTGGAGCTCCCCGTCGTGCGGGGCACCGAGAACGAACTCGGCGTGGACATCGCCAAGCTGCGGGCGCAGACGGGTGTCATCACCCTCGACTACGGATACGTGAACACCGGAGCAACCGAGTCGGCCATCACGTTCATCGATGGCGACCAGGGCATCTTGCGATACCGAGGCATTCCGATCGAGGAGTTGGTCGAGCGCGACGCGCCGAGCTTTCTCGAAACGTCGTACCTGCTGATCTACGGACACCTCCCAACCAACGAAGAGCTCGACGAGTGGCGGTTCGGGATCCGTCGCCACACCCTGCTCCACGAGGACATGCGCGGGTTCTTCGGCGGGTTCCCGAAGGACGCACATCCGATGGCGGTGCTGTCGAGCGTGGTGAGCGCCCTCTCCACCTTCTACCAAGACAGTGACGACCCGCACGACGCCGACCAGGTACAGCTCTCGATCCTGCGACTGATGGCGAAGATCCCGACCATCGCGGCGTACTCGTACAAGAAGTCGATCGGCCAACCGTTCTTGTACCCCGACAACGAGTTGGACCTCATCGAGAACTTCCTCACCATGACGTTCGCGGTGCCGTCGGAGCGATACGAGGTGTCACCGACCACCGTGCACGCGCTCAAGCAACTCTTCATCCTGCACGCCGACCACGAACAGAACTGTTCGACCTCGACTGTGCGGATGGTCGGTTCGTCCGACGCCAACCTCTTCGCCAGTGTCGCCGCCGGCATCAACGCGCTGTGGGGACCTCTCCACGGCGGCGCAAACCAGGCAGTGCTGGAAATGCTCGAAGGCATCCGACGGGACGGCGGCGACATCGACACCTACGTCCGGAGGGCGAAGGATCCGGATTCGAACTTCAAGCTCTCAGGATTCGGCCACCGCGTGTACAAGAACTACGACCCGCGGGCCAAGATTCTCGCGGCCACGGCCGAGCGCGTGATCGGCGAACTCGGTGGGCGCCACGACGAGTTGCTCGATCTCGCTCGGCGGCTCGAAGAGGTCGCCCTCACGGACCCGTACTTCGTCGATCGGAAGCTCTACCCGAACGTCGACTTC
>JANLTQ010000213.1:0-1934 GCA_031363005.1 Acidimicrobiia bacterium
TTGCCCGAGACCGGCGTGTCCTCCGGGGTCGTCACGGTGTCGTCGACGGCCGTGGGCGCCGCGTTCGAGAGGAAGAACTGCGAATCGAAGTTCGGGTTGTTCGCGAAGTCGTTGCTGCCTTCGAGAGCAACGGTGCCGCCGGACATGGTGGTCAGCGTGACCGTGTCGAAGTTGAAACCGGGTTGGACCGTCCACTCGCAGTTGTCGTTCTGGCCGCTGTTGGGTCCGGAACTGTTCGGTGCGGCGCAGGCGTCGGTGGTGTCGCCCGGGCTGGAACTCGCAAAGTACGGAGCGCTGGTGTCGTAGTCCGTCTCGGCCAACTGCGGTTGGGTGATGCCGGTACCGGTCTGGAGTTGGTAGACCGCGCTCGTCGCGCTGCTCGACAGCGTGAGCTTGACCGTGGCGTTCCCGGTCATTTCGAGGTCGAGGCGGACTCCGGTGAATGTGCGATTCGCGATGCCAGTGCCGGGCTTGAGCCGGAGGCTCTCGGTGCCGTCGACCTGGGAACACGGCGTTCCGTTGCCGCTACTCGGTGAAGCCTTGACGCCGATCGCGTCGGCGCCCAATCCGGGAGCGGACTGGGTGCCGGTCGAGGTGAGGCGCATGACGGGCTCGGCCGAGTTGATCTTGCACGAGTTCGAGGCCGTGGTCAGCGGCTGGGTGGTGGTTCCGTATTGGAAGAACCGCCCATCACTCCCAAGGTGGAGTCGGACGACGCTGGGTGCCGCGCCGCCGGCAGTCGCGAGCACAACTCCTGCCCCCGCGGTGACGAGCACCGTGGCCAGTGCAAGTCGAAGCGAACGATTCCGGAACATTGCTGCCTCCCATGGCCCGTGAATGGGCGAACCTAGGAGAATTGTCAGAATCGGTCAAATTGCTCCGGACGCGACGAAGCCGCCGGAAAACCGGCGGCTTCGTCAACAGTTACAGGGTTTCAGATGACGCGGACGTTCTGCGCTTCCTCGCCCTTACGACCGGGAGCAGTGTCGAACTCGACGCGCTGGCCATCCTCGAGGGTCTTGTACCCATCGGCCTGGATCGCGGAGAAGTGAACGAACACATCCTCACCCGAGTCACGCGAGATGAAACCGAAACCCTTTTCGGCGTTGAAGAACTTTACGGTGCCTTGCTGCACAGATTTCTCGTTTCTTTGTTCGCGATCGACCAAGGGATTTTGATCGACTCGCGACCGTCACCCTAGGGGCTGGCCGGCCCGATCCGGGTACCGCGAGCAGAAAAACCCCATGCACCGCGACGAGATCACGCCTCGATGTCGCCGTCGCGCCCGTGTTTCCAGTACCCGCGGATGGTGCAGTGCAATCGCGGGATTCCCAGCGTCTCGAAGCAGTGTCGGCGAATGCGCTGCATGCTGGCGGCCTCTCCGGCTGCCCAAACGCGCGTGTCGGCATCGATCGTGTTGGTCTGCATCGCATGGACGAGGCTCGACCCCGGGAGTGCATCGTCGGGAAGATCGAGCCACGTGATGTTCGTGTCAATCCGGTCAGAGATCTGCGTGCGCGCGTCGGGTCGGGTCACTTCGATGAACACCCGCCCGTGGGCGTGAGCCGGGAGTCCGTCGACCAGTTGACGGATGGCGGGAATCGCCGACTCATCGCCGGCGATGACGAAGTGAGACGCCGATGAGTCGATGGTGTACCCGCGGCCCGGTCCCGACACGGCTGCGGGTGCTCCGACGGTCGCCGCGGCCGCCCAGTCCGACGCAGGACCATGACCGTGGATCACGGCGTCGAGGTCGAGCTCGAGTGCCAGCGGGTCGAGTCCGCTCGGCGTGAAGGTTCTGATGGTCGGCTTGGTGTCATCGGGCAGGAGGAACTCGTTCCCGCGCCAGGTGGGGATGACGAGCTCGGGTGCAGCCGTGCTCGGGATCAGCAGTCGTACGCTCGCTGCGGGTTCGTCGGCGGTGAACCCGGCGA
>JANLTQ010000227.1:0-17797 GCA_031363005.1 Acidimicrobiia bacterium
CCCGCCGATGGCGTCGTCCTCACCGTCACCTGATCGCCCCCCGGCGCGACTTTTTGTCTGGGGTTTGTGTTTTTGACCAACAACAGACAAAAAGTCGCGCTTTGGAGGGGTTTTCAGGCCGCGTGGGCGGTGGTCCAGGCGAGGAGGTCGTCGACGGGCCAGGCGTTGACAATGCGGTCGGGCGTGATGCCGGTGTCGGCGACGCGGGCGCACCCGTACCCGTGCCAGGCGAGCTGACCGCGTGCGTGGGCGTCGGTGTCGATGGCGATCTTCACGCCCATATCGTCGACCATCGCGAGCATTCGCCGGGGCGGGTCGAGTCGCTCCGGACGGCAGTTGACCTCGACGGCCTTGTCCAACTCCCGGCAGGCCGCGAACACCAGCTCGGAGTCGAACTCGCTCTCGGGCCGACCACGCCCCTTGATGAGCCGGCCGGTGCAGTGTCCGAGCACATCCATGTGCGGGTTGGCGATGGCCGTCACCATGCGCGTGGTCATCGCACGCGATTCCATCCGTAGTGCGGAGTGGACGCTCGCGACAACCACGTCGAGCCGGGCGAGCAGGTCCTCGTCTTGATCGAGCGAACCGTCGTCGAGAATGTCGGTCTCGATGCCGGTGAGGATGCGGAAGGGCGCGAACTCCTCGTTGAGACGGTCGATGAGGTCGAGCTGTTCGCGGAGCCGTTCGGGTTCGAGGCCGCGTGCGATCGACAGGTGCGGCGAATGGTCGGTGATCGCGAGGTACTCGTGGCCGAGTTCGATCGCGGTGCGCACCATCATCTCGATCTCGGCGCCACCGTCGGACCACTTGGTGTGGAGATGCAGATCGCCGCGCAACCACTCCCGCACTTCATCGCCGGCGTGGAGTTCGTCGGCCGTCGCGGTGTCGAGTTCGAGTCGTTCGAGGTAGCTGGGTACGCCGCCGGCGAGTGCTTCGGTGATCACCCGTGCACTGGTGTCGCCGATGCCGGCGAGAGACTTGAGCCCACCGGACCCGGCGAGCGCGGCGACCTCGGTCTCGGGTGTGGTGGCGACGACGTCGGCGGCCTTGCGGAACGCCTCGACCTTGTAGCGAGGGTCGCCTTTGAGCTCCAGGAGATAGGCGATGCGTTCGAGCGCAAGCAGTGGTTCCATCACCCGCGACGGTATCGCCCCGGCTTGATCTGAGACGAGGCCCGGTGAGCCGGTTCGATAGCTTGCGCGCGTGGCGTGCTCATGCTGTGGCCAGGATCGCGAGGTGGTGGCGCTCCCATCCCGGGACGACGTTGCGTTGTGTCGGGATTGCGTGGAATGGCTGGCCGCTCGCCTGGGTGTGATGTCGACGCCGACCCTGCCCGTGGTCGACATGGCGGAGGCGGTCACGTTCTACGAGCGGGCGGGATTCGGAGTCCGCGTCTGGACTGAGGCGGACGGAACACCTGGCGGGTACGCCTTCGTCGACTTCGATGGCCAATCGGTGTTCGACCTCGGCCTGGAACCAATCGACCCCGATCGCAACGGCGCCGGTTGCTACCTCAACGTGACCGACCCCGATGCGTGGCATCAACGTATGGCGGCCTCGGGTCTGCCCGTCGGGCCGATCAACGACCAGGACTACGGCATGCGTGACTTCACCCTGACCGACCCGTCCGGCAACCGAATTCGGATCGGACGCAGCACCGAGGAATGACGCCTCGGCGGCGGGTGCGGAACTGACGCCCGCTACCCTGCGGCGATGCCGGAAAATCCTGATGTCGTGTCCGTCGAGCGGGTCATTCCCGCCCTTGCCGAGCGGATCTTTCCGCTGCTGACCGATCCCGCCCGCCATCGTGAGATCGACGGCTCGGGCACGGTCCGGGACGCGAAATCCGGACCGACTGAGCCGTTGCAGCTCGGATCCAAGTTCGGGATGCACATGAAGGCCGGCATCCCCTATTCCATGGAGAGCACGGTCATCGAGTTCGAGGAGAACCGACGGATCGCATGGCAGACGCGGCCACCGGGCATCTTTGCGAAGTTCGGGGGTGGCCGGATCTGGCGGTACGAACTCGAGCCGGCGGATGGCGGCACGCGAGTGCGCGAGACGTGGGACATCTCCGAAGAGAAGTTCAAGGCACTCGTGCGTCCCGTCGCCGGGCGCACTCGCACCGCCATGGAGACGACCTTGGGGCGCATCGAGGAGATCGTCACCGCCTGAGGACCCGAGACCACTTCTGCGGTGGCGATGACGGTGCCGGGAGACGGTGTCGAGGAGGAATGTGCGCCGGACTTACGCCTGCCTGCTGGAACTCGCGGACCCCGCCGGCCGGGATCCGTTGACGGCACGCGCGTTGACCAAACGGTGGGTCGGAGCCGAATACGGCGGCTGGCCGTCCGACGTCACCGACCACTGGGATCCCGCACCGCAGGTGCGCGTGGGTTGGCGAGTGGTGGAGCACCACGGTGACGTTGCCTTCGAGCTCACGTGGACGAGACCGCACGACGCGGACGCCACGCTCTGGCGGCGCACGCAGGTCCAGATCGTCACCACCGCGGACGGCGACGGTCGGATCGTGGTGGGTGAAGGACTCGAGTCCCAGGACCGCAAAGTTCGGGGCCAACCTCGCGACGAGCCGGGCGCGCCCACGCTCGTGCAGACGTTGGTGGACGCAGTGCAGTGCGTCGACGGTGGCTGGTTCGTGCGGTCAACTCCGCATCGCTTCGACGCCACCCGCGCGGTGGAGTTCGACGCGTTCGTCCGGGGCGGCCGGCGGCTTCCGGTGGTGCTGGTGGGTGCCGGCGGTCGGGCCGGGGCGGATGCGGCGGGCATGGCCAACGGCCTGGCCGGCCTCGCCCATGTGGTCGTGCTGACCAACGAGGCGAGCGTCGCCGCGGTGGCACGCGAACTCGGGGCGGCACGGAGCGTGCAACCGGGCGGGGTGCGACTGCTGTGGCCGGATTGGCGCTCGGTGGACTCGCCCGCCCGTCATCCCCAGTGGCGCGCCGAGGAAGTGGCGGGTCCCGATGGACCGCGCGCCGGAGTTCCTGATGCGCTCCGACGGCTGATCACCGAGGCTGCGGCGCTGCGGATCGACGACGATCCCACCGTCGCGCAGTTGGCGCGGGCGGGGAATGCCGCCGAACTCACCCAGCGACGGGCCGAGTTGGCGCGCCTGCAGCACGACGTCACTGCGGATCGTGCCGCGGCACACGAGTTGGTGGACGAGTACCAGAACGAACTTCGCCTCGCCGACGACGCCGTCTACCGGTTAGAGCACACGCTCGAACGCGAGCATGAACTGCGCATCCGCGCGGAGAACGCGTATCTCCAACTCGCCACCCGTCCGGAGGACGCGCCGACGGGTACTGCAGAGGTGCGGTCCCTGACCGAGGCCGTGCGGTTGGCGAAATCGCGACTTCCTCATCTGGTGGTGTTGCCCGAGGCCGAACGGTCGGCGCGCGATTGGCACTACGACCGGGCCGACCTGGCGTGGGCGGATCTGCTCCGGCTCGAAGCCGTGGCTTCGGATTGGGAGGCGAACGCGTTGCGCGGTGACTTCTCGGCGGAGGCGCGGCGACGGGGGTTGGACTGGGCCCGGGACATCTCCGAAGACGCCAAGCAGAAGTTTGCCTCGGAGTATCAACGGCGCTACGACGGCCAGGTGATCATGCTCGGCCCGCACATTCGTCGGGCCGGTCGGCAGATCTTGCGGATCTACTGCTACTTGGACTCGGCTCATCGACGGGTGGTGATCGGCCACGTCGGCGGTCATCTCGGCGATCGGACGGTCTGAGTCGCGGTGGTCGTCCGGGTCGGGGTCCTGAGCCACGGTCCGTATACTTCCGAGCCATTCGGAGGGATGACTGAGTGGCCGAAAGTGCTCGCCTGCTAAGCGAGTAGGGGGTGTTAGCCCCCTCGAGGGTTCAAATCCCTCTCCCTCCGCCATCGACTGAGCAGGCACCGACCACCGAAGGATCGATTCATATGCCCACGTACGCGGAGACCAGAGACTGGTTACGCGGTTTCGGGTCGGCCACGTTGGGAGAGTCCGGGGCGCGCATCATGGCGCCTCGGATCGCACCGGCGTGGCCGGGCGCACGGGTCGCGGCGCCCGCCTTTCCGGTCCGGTGTACCGCGGGGGACAACCTCGCGATTCACGTCGCGGCGGCCGAAGCGCCGGCGGGGAGCGTGCTCGTGGTCGACGTCGGCGAACTCTCGGACTACGGCTACTGGGGTGAGGTCCTCACGACGGCTGCGCAAGCGCGCGGCATTGGTGGACTGGTCATCGACGGCGGGGTCAGGGACATCGTCGCCATCGAGACACTCGGATTTCCCGTGTTCGCCTCGACGATCGCATTGCGCGGCGCAACGAAGAACCAAGCCGGTGCCGTGAACATCCCGATTCGCTGCGGGGGCGCGGCCATCGTGCGCGGCGATTGGGTCGTGGGCGATGCCGATGGCGTGGTGATCGTGCCGGGCGAACACCTGGACACGGTGATGGAACAAGCTGCGGCGCGAGTGAAGAGCGAGACCGCGTTGCTCGAGGCGCTGCGGGGCGGCAAAACGACCATCAAGCTGCTCAAGCTCGATACCACCGCCGTCCGCTTCGGCGAGGCCGACTGACCGGTGAGGAGTTTTGCGTCGGACAACGCCTCGGGGGTCCACCCGGCGGTCATGGACGCGCTCGTCGCCGCCAACACGGATCACGCGTTGGCCTACGGCGCGGACCCGTGGACCGAACGGGCCACCGATTCGTTCCGCACGCTCTTCGGTGCACCCGTCGGGGTCTGCTTCGTCTGGGGTGGGACCGGCGCGAATGTCGTCGGGCTGCAGTCGCTCGTCCGGCCGTGGGAAGGCATTGTCTGCGGCGATCATGCGCACATCGCGGTCGACGAGTGCGGCGCACCCGAACGGTTCACCGGTTCGAAGCTGCTCGCGTTCCCGACGCCGGAGGGCAAGCTGCTCCCCGAGCACGTCGTCCAGAGTCGGATCGGCACCGGCGACGAGCACCACGTGCAGGCCGCCGTGGTCTCGGTGACGCAATCGACTGAGTGGGGCACGGTGTATTCGGTCGACGAACTCCGCGCCGTGTGTGATGCCGCCCATCAGCACGGGATGCGAGTGCACCTCGACGGCGCCCGCCTCGCGAACGCTGTCAGTGCACTCGGGTGCGACGTGCGGGCGCTCACGATCGATGCCGGTGTCGACGTCGTGAGTTTCGGCGGGACCAAGAACGGGCTGATGTACGGCGAGGCCGTGGTGTTCCTCGATCCCGAACTCGGAGCCAACGCGAAGTTCATTCGTAAGCAAGCCACCCAGCTGCCGTCGAAGATGCGGTTCGTCTCCGCTCAGTTCGAAGCGTTGCTGGCCGACGATCTCTGGCTCAGCAACGCGGCGCACGCCAATGCCATGGCGCGTCGGCTGGCGGATGCAGTCCGCGATCTCCCCGGGTTGGTGCTCACTCGCGAGCCCGAAGTGAACAGTGTCTTCGCCACGATTCCTCCGGGTGTGATCGCACGAACCCAGGACCGATCGTTCTTCTGGATCTGGGACGAGACTGCGAACGAGGTGCGGTGGATGACCGCGTTCGACACGACTCCGACGGACATCGACGGGTTCGCAGCGATCATCGCCGAGGAACTCGCTCGCGGAGTCTGACGCCTCGGGTATCCGGTCGTGCTCGCGCCGCCGGTTCAGGTGACGGCGTTGACCGGCACTCGGCCGGCCAGTACGTCGGCGGCGCCCTGCGCCGCGAGCCGGCTCATGCGAGTGCGGGTGGCGACGGTCGCGGAGCCGATGTGCGGGAGCAGGACAGTCCGGGGTGCCGCGAGCAGAGCCGGGAGCACAACGGGTTCACGCTCGAACACGTCGATCCCGGCCGCGAAGATGGTGCCGTCGGTCAGCGCCTCGGCCAGCGCGGCTTCGTCGACCACGGGTCCGCGCGCCGTGTTCACGAAGACGGCCGAGGACTTCATCGCGGCGAGCTCGGCCGATCCGATGAGATGGGTGGTCTCGGGGTTGAGGGGCACGTGCACGGACACGATGTCCGCTTCCCGCAAGAGACGGTGGAGATCCGCGGTCCAGCCGGTCAACCCCGTGTTTCTACGAGTGTGATGGATGACGTTCATCCCGAACCCGGTGGCTCGCCGCGCCACGGCCTGGCCGATGCGGCCGAATCCGACGAGACCGAGGGTGGCGCCATGTACGTCGTGTCCGAGGTACTGGTTCATCGCCCACCCGGGCCAGTGGTCGGTCCGGAGGTCGGACTCGGCGTCGTGCGCGAGGCGCGAGGCGGAGAGGATCAACAGGAACACGAGGTCGGCGGTGGTTTCGTCGAGCACCCCGGGGGTGTTGCAGACGGTGATGCCGGCGGCGCGCGCCGCGTCGACGTCGATGTTGTTGTACCCGACGGCGACGTTGGCGATCACCCGGAGATGTGACGCGGCGGCAATGGTCGAGGCGTCGAGGACGTCCGTGAGGACACACACCGCCGCGTCGACGTCAGCCAGCGCGGCGGTGAGTTCGGCGGGAGTGAACGGCGTGTCGTCGCCACGTTGCACGATCTCGTGGCCAGCCTCGAGCAATGGGTCGAGGCCGCCGTCAGGAAGCTGACGGGTGACGAGGACGCGGGCCACTTAAGGCCTGTACCAAGAGGTTCGAACGTCGCCAAACTGCCGAACTGATTTTCCGCTCATGTTCACTTCGTTCACGGGCCGCTCGGGCCACGGGCGCGCCACGTAGGCTCGAAACTTTGCGGGCGGTTGGTGCCCATCGGCGCGCCCTCTCAGTGGTTCGTGTAGTCGACCGGCCCGGCGTCCGGGACGCCGACCGCAAAGCAGAAGCAGTGGATCGGCGCGTGGTCGCTCACGGGTCGGAGACTGTGCACGGTGTCGGGCGGGATGTGGACGAGGTCGCCCTGGCTGATCTCCCGGGACTCGCCGGCGATGGTCATGACTCCCTTGCCGGCGGTGACGTAATAGAACTCGTGGGTCGGGTGGGAGTGCGGGTCCACCAGCCCACCTCCGGCGACCTCGAACTCGCTGACCAGCTCGAGGTGACCGCCGGCGGTGATGTCGTGCATCTCCCGCGGGCTGACGAGCCACCACACCGGTACGGTGCCGTTGTGCTCGATGACAGGGGCAACGTTCTCGATCGAGCGAACGTCCATGGGGGCTCCCGGGTGAAAAGCACGGCTGCATCGAGCCGTAGACTTGCGAGTTCGAGGCAGCGTAGATCAACGAAAAGGAACCGACGCGAGGTGGCTGGGATGCGGGAAGTGGTGGCCGTTCGGCTGTCGCCCGAAGCGTTCGCGCCGTTCGGTTGGCTCCCCGTTTCAGATACGGATCCGATCGATGCCGCCCTCCCGTTCGAGTTCGCGTGGAACGACGCGCACGTCAATGTGATCAGCCACGAACCGGACGAGGTCGAACACTCGGAGCGGGGGCTCGTCTGCGATCGGTTCTATCGCCACGACACTCACACGCAGACGCTGCTGGCCCTCGACACCCACTCGGTCGTCGCCGTCGCACCGGCGGCGGCCACGTTCGCGTCTCCGACGGATCTCGGCGAAGTACGCGCTTTCGTGGTCGCGCCGCTCGAAGGTTTCGCGCTCGCGCGCGGCACCTGGCACTGGGGTCCGTTCCCACTCGGTGACGCGCCGGTACGACTCTGGAATGTGCAAGGCAAGCGGTACAGAGAAGACAACGTCTGCGTCGAACTCGACCCGGCGCTCGACATCACGTTCGAAACCTCGAGGTAGTCATGCCCGCAGTGCTCATCCATCCCGTGGTCGCGCGCGAGTCGCGCCGGTCGCGCCGTCCGCTGCTGATCCCGCTCCTCGTGATCGCCATCGTGCTGGTCGCAGCCGGACCCGCGTTCGCCGTGCCCGTGCTCGCGGCGGCGCGCGTCGCGCACGTCGGGCTCGGTGTGGGTCAGGCCATCGTGCTCGGCTTGGTCGAGGGCATTACCGAATACCTGCCGATCTCATCGACGGGCCATCTGCTCGTGACGTCTCGAATCATGGGGCTACCCCACTCCGGTCGGGCCGGCGACGCGCTGAAGTCTTACGAGATCGCGATCCAGGCGGGCGCGATCGTGGCCGTTCTCGGGCTGTACCGGCACCGTTTCGTCACGATGATCGAAGGAGTGACGAAGCGGAGTGAGGAAGGTCGGAGGCTCCTGATCGCGCTGGCGGTGGCGTTCGTCCCGGCTGCGGTGATCGGAGTGGTCGGCGAGAAGGTGATCAAGAAGAACCTCTTCGGAGTCGGACCGGTGATCGGCGCGTGGGCCGTCGGCGGCGTGCTGATCTTGGTGCTGGTAGCCCGAGGGGTCATCAACCGGCGGGACGGTCGGGAGCTGGAGTCACTCACGAACCGCGATGCGCTCACCATCGGGGTTGCCCAAGTCCTCGCCATGTGGCCGGGGACGAGCCGGAGCCTGGTGACCATCGTGGCGGCGCTGCTCCTCGGCTTCTCGATGGTGGCGGCGATCGAGTTCTCGTTCCTGCTCGGCGTACTCACGCTGGGCGCGGCGACGGCGTATTCGGTGCTCAAGGACGGTTCGCTCATGGTGGACACCTTCGGGCTGCTCACGCCCTTCATCGGCCTCGTCGTCGCATTCGTCGCCGCGGTCGTGTCCGTGCGCTGGATGGTCACCTACCTGCAACGCCACACACTGGCGGTCTTCGGCTGGTACCGGATCGCGATTGCGGCCGTCGCGCTGATCCTCGTGGTTACCAACGCGATCTGACTTCTCTACACTCCCCCGATGGAGCGGGTCGACGCGATCATCGCGGGGGTGAACAAAGCCGGCACCACCTCTCTCTACGTATCGCTCGCCGAACATCCCGGCGTCGACGCGTCGGTGATCAAAGAGACGCGGTACTTCCTCCCCGCTCGGTACGGGCAAGCACTGAAGCCGGTCTCGGTCTGGGACGGGTACTTCTCTCATGCGGATCGTCTCGTACGGCTCGAGGCGACACCCTCGTATTTCTACGGTGGCGCGGCGGTGGCGCACGCGATCCGCTCCACGGTCCCGAATCCGAAGATCGTGATCGTGTTACGCGATCCGGTGAACCGCGCCCTTTCGTTTTTCGAGTACCAGAAAGTACGACTGCGGATTCCGCGTGATCTCACGTTGCAGGACTACCTCGCGCGCGTCGACGCGTTGACGGATCGCGATTTCGACGATCCGGCGAACGAGAAGTACATGGCGATTCGCGGCGGGCGCTACGCCGATTGGCTCGGTGAGTGGTGGGACGTGCTCGGTCACGACGCGGTGAAGATCGTGTACTTCGAGGACCTCACTTCCCGATCGGCAGACGTGCTGGCCGACGTGTCGACGTTCCTCGGCCTCGATCCCGCCGAGCTCGGTGCCGCGGGTCTGCGATCCGAGAACCGCACGACATCGTTCAAGTTCGCGCGGTTTCAAGCGGTCGCACTGCGAACCAACGACGGTCTCGAGCGACTGTTGCGTCGGGTTCCGAGTGTGAAGCGTCGGCTGCGGGCGATGTACTTCGCGATCAACGGACGGCCGTTGGGTGAGCTTGACGTTTCGGATGAGCTACGAGCGAACTTGCAAGCCCGGTTCGCTGAGCCGAACCGACACCTGGGTGATTTACTCGACAGCGCGGGTCTCGCTCAGCCGAGTTGGCTGAGCTCGAACTGACTGGCCTCAGATGTCGAGCGCGGCGTCGGGGTCCGCTGCGAGCGCCGTCGGGGTCGGCAGCGTCCGGAGGCGGCGACGGGTTGCACGCACGACTCCAAAGTACGCCGCGCTCCCGACCGTGCCGGTGACGGCGAGGAACACCAGTGCGTCGATTCGGTGTCTCGGTTCGAAGTACTGATGCGCGAGCCACGCACCGGTGGCGATGAGTCCGGCGACGAGCACGGTGCGCAGCAACGCGGCGGGAAACAGCGGATGTCCGAGCCTGCGTCGCAGGACGACGCCCAAGACGAGCGACCCGAGCGTGTAGGCGATCGTGTGGCCGAGACCGAGTGCGCCGACGCGCGCATCACCGTGCACGAACGATCCGATTGCCACCATCGCACCGGCGCCGACGAGCGCAGTGACGAGTGCGATAACCGCCGGTGTCTTGCTGTCCCCCAGCGCGTAGGACGCACGAGCGAAGAGCAGGAACGCGCTGTACGGAAAGAGGCCGAGCGCGAGAGATGCGAGCGCAGCTGCGAGCACGCCGGCGCCGCCCTTGCTCTGCCCGACGGCGACCACCCGCATCGCCGGCAATGCCAATGCCACCATCGCGGCCGAGACTGGCACGATCAGGATCGCCATGTTGTCGAGTGCCCAACGGAGTTGTGACGCGAAGCGCACGAGATTCGCGTTGGCGGCGTCGTTGCTCAGCTCGGGGAGGATCGTGGTGTGGACCGGTTGGGCCAAAATCGCGTACGGCGCCATGATCGCAACGAACGCGAACTGGTAGGCGACGACGCCGCCCTTCACGTGGTTGCCCATCACGATTGCAGCGCCGAGCAGGATGCCGATGCCGCCGTGCTGGAGGACTGCCCACGTCGAGAGCTTGAGGAGTCGTCCGAGTTCCGCGTCCGGGCGCGCGATTCGGGGGCGCAGCCGGAACCGCGTCCGAGCCAACGCGATCACCGGCACGCCGACGAAGCCGACGACTCCGAGCATTCCGCCGATGGCGAGGGTGAACCGCTCTGCTCCGCTCAGTGCGAGCGTGGGGTGGGGACCCGTGAGTACGCGAAAGACGACGAGTGAGCCGACGACCGCAACGGTGTTGGCGATCGGCGCCATGGCGGTGGCGACGAACCGCCGCTTCGCGTACAGGACGGCGGTGGCCACCGTGCCGATCGCGTACAACAGCACTTGGAAGACGAAGAACCGCGTGAGGTACGTGGCGAGCAGACTTTGTTGCGACCGCACCCGGGGGTTCGAAGCGCCGCTCGCGATGAGCTGCCCTATCTGCGGGGCGAGCAAGAATCCGATCACGGCGATGACACCGAGGACCATGAGGGCCAGACCGAGGACACCGGACGCGAGGCGTTCGGCTTCGGCCTCGTCGCCGGCCTCGATGTGACGGACGAAGGTTGGCACCAGGACTGCGGAGAGCGCGCCGGCGGCTAATAGTTCGAAGAGGACGTTCGAGACCGAGCTCGAAGACTGGTAGGTGTTGCCGAGCAACGTGGTGCCGAGCACGACGGCGATGACCCAGACCCGGACGAATCCGATCCCGCGCGACGCCAACGTTGCCACGCCCATGACTCGGGCGGCGCGCGTCGGGGGGGTGATCTCCTCGGGCGCGGCGGTCATCGCCGCCATCGTCGCACGACCGAGATGTCGGGCCGTGCCCGGAGCCGGTTGCCATCGCTCCGTGCGGGGGCCGGTAGATCCCGTAGACTCGCTGGCGCGCGCTCGTAGCTCAACGGATAGAGCATCTGATTACGGATCAGAAGGTTGGGGGTTCGATTCCCTCCGAGCGCACTGAACGTTTTCCCAGGTCACGGTGGGTTTCACGCCGCTGACGACCTGAGCGGGAAGGGTTTTCCGGGTCCGCGCCTTGGACACGGGTCAGGACAGGTCGGCGATCACTTGACCGTGGGCCCGGGTCTGGATCTCGTTCCAGAGGTCCCGGTACGCAATAGCGGCGCGACTCGAGCGGTTGGTCAGGACGAACGGCACGCCGCGCGCCGGTGATGCCTCGATGGCGACCGCCGCGGGGATCGCCGATCGCAGGATGCGTCGATCGTCGCGAGCGAGCTGTTCGGCAATTTCGCGATGCGTGCGCTTGCGCCGATCGACCATCGAGAGAAAGCCGAGGAGCTGGCCCGTCGCCTTCTCGTCGTCGTCGATGTAGGTCACGAGTTGCTCGAACGCGCGGGCCGCGAGGGCCGACGGCACGATCGGCGCGAGATACAGCTGCGCGGCACGGAGCGCGTTGTCGTTCTGGAGGCTGACGCCGGGCGGACAGTCGATGATGATGGCGTCATACTCGTCAGCGGCCGACGCGAGCGCGCGACGGATCCGCTGTTTCGGTTGTGACTTCTCCGCCAGTGTCAGCTCGAGGGTGCGCAGCGAGATGTCCGACGGGATCAGGTCGAGGCCGGGCGTCGCAGTACCGACCGCGGCTTCATCGAGCGCGGGTCGCTTGCGCGTGACGTTCCGGGCGGCTCGACGAGAGCGCCGGTCGTACCCGAGGGCAAACGACGCTGCGCCCTGCGGGTCCAGATCCCACAGGAGAGTACGAAGCCCTCCAACGGCCGCGAGCCCCGCCAGGTTGACCGCGGTCGTGGTTTTCCCAACGCCGCCCTTGATGCCGAGGAGTGCGATCGTCAGAGGCATCGTGGCGAGTCTTACCGCGCTCGGTCGCTCGTCGGTTGCATTGGCTGGGGGTCGAGCTGGATGACTCCTTCACAGCGTGTGCACCGGTCCGATGGCCGGGCCGTCAAGAAGCCGACATCGTCGAACTCGATGAGCGCATCGAGTGGCATCCCGCAGAGTGTCTGCCGATCGCGGGGAGCGAAGGCGTGTCGGATGCCGTCGGGCCCCTTGACGAGCGGCCGGTGGTGGATGCGGATCGCGTCCGCCGTGATCGCGCGACGGGGCGCGGGAAACTTCCAACCTTCTGACGCGGTGAGGTATCGCTTCATGGTCGTTATGGCCACGTGCGTCCGTCGTGGGGTGGGGATGGGTCACGCAAGGGGGTCGATCGGCATCGCGCGACCCACCGCCGGCTCGGGAAAACATCATCGAGACTCGACACGGGAAACCTTCGTTGCCGCGGGGTGAAGCCGGGCGAATCTGGTCGGTTCCGTGTGGTGTCCGCAACCCGAGTCACAACAGTTTCCCTGCCGTTCACCTGCCGGTCAGGCGGGTTCCAGACGCGCGTCGCGAACGTGCGCGCGGCCGTCAGGAGTCGGTTGTGCGGAGCGGCGTCACCGACCACGTGCCTGCGGTGCAGTCCAACATCGCCAGATTGCTGGAGGTGCCGTCGCAGTCGAGCCCAAGTACTTCGACCGGACCCCACGGCGCCGCGAACGTCGTTGCGTAGCCGGAGTGGTAGTGACCGTGGACGACGAGTGCAGGCGTGGACGCCGCGAACACGTCGCCGAGCGCACGGCGGTGGGACCAGCACGCGGGGAGCTCGGCGCGCAGGCGCGGTGGGAGGACCTCATCGGGAATCATGCCGGGGATGTCCCAGCCGGCCGGCGCGTCGTGGCTGAAGAGGATGTCTGCGTGACCGCCGACCGCGCACTCGGCGATGTCGGTGTCGGTGATCCGTTCGGCCTCGAACCACGATCGACCCGGGTTCCTGAGCTGCCGATCGATCGAGTGGGCGCCGCCGCACCCGAGCGCGTGCACATCGTCGAGGTCGATGCGAGCACCGCGCGCCAGGTAGGTGAGGTTGCCGCCGAGGTGCAGCGGATCTCGACCTTCGAGGCCGGCGGCCTGGCGTCTCTGCGCGAGGTCGTCGTGGTGTTCGTGGTTGCCGTCGATCCACCAGAGGGGCACCGGCGATCGTCGAGCTGCCTCGATGAAGGCGTCACCGGCCGGTTGGCCCGGCCACCATCCGAAGTCGCCGAGTTGGAGAATCAAGTCCGCGTGTTCGCGCTGGGCAGCGGGGATCACGGTGCGCGTGAGCCACGCCGTATTCGCGTGAGTATCACCGACGAGCAGGACGCGCATCGGTGCGACTGTAGAGAGTCGGAGCGGCTGCCGGTTCAGCCGAGGAGGCTGCGAACCTTCGCAAGGTCCACGGCACCCGAGAACGCGACTTCGCCGTCACGCAAGCCGACGCAGCGAGACGCGTGCTCGAGGAACTCGAGTTGGTGCGTGGCCACGATGACGCAGGCGCCGGCCGCGGCGGTCTCGATCAACAGTTCGGTGAGGGCATGTTGGCCGGCCGGGTCGAGACCCACGAACGGTTCGTCGATCATGAGCGCCGAGAAGGGGCGGACGAGACCGAGCACGAGCGAGGTCTTCTGGCGGAGCCCGCGGCTGAAACGCGACGGAAGGTCGTCGGCACGTGTCGTCAGGCCCAGGGCATCAATGAGGTCGTCGGCGCGATCGGGCCATTCGTCGTAGCCGTGGAGTCGGCCGATGTACTCGACGTGTTCACGCACACTGAGGTCGTCGTACAGGACCGGTTCGTCCGGGATGAACGACAGCTCGGCGCGCGCGTCGAGCGAGCCCGCGGGTGCGCCGCTGATGCGGACCTGGCCGTCGGTCGGCTCGAGCAACCCGGCAGCGAGGCGGAGAAACGTTGACTTGCCGGATCCATTGTGGCCGACGAGCGCGACTAGGTCGCCGGCGTGGGCCTTGAAGCTGAACTCGCTGAGGGCCGCGAGTTCGTCGTAGGTCTTGGTGAGCCGTTCGGCGATGATCGGGGTAGTCATCCGAGGTCCGTTCTGCGATTGCGAAGGTAGGTGGCGATTCCGAAAGCGACCACCAGCGCCGGTGCTGCGGCTGCGAGTCCCGTGCTGATCGGGTTCGCCGGTGGGTCCACCTCTCGGGCCACGATGAGGGGCACGAAGGCCAGCGCGACCACGACGAGCGGCGCGACCTGTTGCGCGGTGACGAGACGAGGGTTCAGCATCGCGACGGCGAGGTCCCGATCCGGACGGCTGAAATAGACGGAGAGCGCGCCCGCTGCGGGCGCGGCGGCCGCGAGCACGAGCACGACTGCCGCACCCACGATCGGTGAGACCGCGTGCACGCCGTGCGGAATCGGGATCGCGATGGCGACGAGTAGTCCGACTCCGAACCCGATGGCACCCAGCATCCCGACGAGCGCGCCCGGCGCCGCGAGATGGGCGACGTAAAGATCGCCGACCGGCATCGGCACGCCGTTCCCGCGGTCGGGATGGTCTACCTCTTGCGCGAGGCCCTCGACGACATCGAGCGCGATCACGTACGCCGAGAGCGCCGCCACCGCGAAGAGCGGAGTGGTGCCCCTGACCGCTGCCGCGCTGCTGGCGCCGGCAACACCGGCGAGCACGAGGACACGACTGATGCGGGCCCCGGGCCAGCGCGCGATCCCCTGCCAGTCCCTGCGCCAACTCGCGCGTCCCGTCGGCGCTGCCGGCCGGACCTTGAACCACGGCCGCGAGCGTGACTGTTCATGGGCGAGTTGCCGGCGGAGGTTGATGACCGCACGAAGGTCTTGCATCGTGGCGGCAAAGCGCAAGGAGCGGACCAGTTGCGCGCGCGTGAGGACCGGCTCGAGTGACAGGTTGTTTGCACGGCGAAGACCGATGGCGACGAGGGCGACTGCGAACGTGAGGCCGGCCACGGCGAGGATGGATGACCGCAACGGGAAGATCGCGAGATGACCGACCCAGGTCGCGGGGGAGGTCGAGGTACCGAACGCAAGGTCGGCGCCGGACCACGCGACGACGGCGAATCCGATGACTGTGCTGAGGAGTTGGGGCATGCGGCGCGTCGATGCCACGAGCGCGCTTCCCCACGCTGCAAGTGCGGCGGCGATGCCGAACGCGAGCCCCGCGACGACCCACTCGCCCGTCGACCGGCTGGGGATCCGCGGCGACGCCGCGATTCCCGCGACGACGCCCCCGAACCCGCCCATGGCGAGGACCCCGCGCAGTTGGCGGTAGGCACTGGTCCGGACGACCACTCCGCGGTCAACCGGGGCGAGGAACACGTGGTGGACCTCAGCGGCCTCGAACGCGAGTGGTCCACCGTGCGCGCCGGATCGCAGCCCGAAGGCGACGAGCAGGGCCACGACGCCACCCACGATCGCCGGTCCGTGGGCGCGGACGTCGGCGACGGCGTGGGCACTGATGGCCGCGTCACCCACGACGAACGCGAGCAGCACGAGGCCGGCCAAGGAGGAGATGCCGATGACGTACGCGCGGTAGAGCGCGTCGACCCAGTCCAGGTTTCGCAGCCGTTGGGCTCGCCGGCGATTCCGGAGGGCCGCAAGCGCGTCGCGTCCCGCCGACGGAGTGCGGGCGGGACTCACCCGGGCGACGCTACTGGTGTGACGTCACCACCAGCCCAACGCGGGCGCGCGTCGTTAGGCCAGCGGAGGCTTCGGCGTCGGGCCGACGGCGCGCGTCGTCGGCTGGACGCCCATTGGAAGTGGGCCGACCAAGTTGTTCGACTGGGCGATGTCGGTGTTGTCACCGCGATCCCGGAGTGCCGCGGTTGCGCCCCGGAAGGTGTTGGTCGTGATCGAGACGTGGCTGCTGCGGCTCACGCTGACCCCGGAAAGGTGATGGCTCCACTGGGTGGGAACGATGTTGCCGCGGACTTCGAGTCCTTCGATGTTCTTGAAGACCATCGCCGATCCGAAGCCGCTGACGGCCCCGTCGGACACGTTGCCGACAACGTGATAGTTCGAGCGCGTCCCCTTGGGCGGCGCGACGAAGATGACAAGCCCCTTCTTGTGGAGCCGATTGCCGGTGATGTTGATGTTGTCCATCGGCGCGGCGGCACCCACGCTCGAGAAAAAGAAGAGACGTCCGGGACCGACGTCGTTGTTCCGGATGTAGACGTTCTTCGACGCAAACGTGGGCAGCGGGGGTTCCATGTCGATCGTGGCCCGACGCGTCTCGGTGATCGAGTTGTTCTCGAACACGATGTTGGTCCCGTTGATGGACCAGCCTTGCCGACCGTTGCGAGCGAACGACGAGTTGCGCATCGTGAAGTTGGAGACGCTGCCGCCCAGGGCCACGAAGTCGCCGTAGACGTCGTACGCGTTGGCGTTGTCCATCACCATGCCGTTCACACCTTGGATGAAGTACGCGTGCTGGGCTTCGAACTTGGGCTGATACGCAAGCTCTCCCCGGCCGGCGTGCGGGTTGGCGCCGACGGTCGTCAGATTCCGCACGACGAGGTTGGTGCTGGTGCCAAACGTCCAGACGTTGCGCGTCCGGACCTTCTTCGGGTTGATGAGTTCCGACCCGTTGGTGATCTGCTTGAACGTGGCGTTGTTCCCCTCGAACGTGAGCCCACTGCGGTGAGCGACGACGAGCGTGCCGTCGACGCGGTAACAGCCGTTCGGAGCGAAGCTCAGGACCGAGTTGTCGGGCACCGACGCGAACCATGCCGTCAGGTCGGCGGTGACATCTCGCGAACAGTCGGCAGGGATGACAGCCGGCGCAGACTCGACGGCTCCCGCCGGGGAGGCGCTCACCGCCACGGTGCCGGTGAGGGCCAGCGCGAGCGCGGCTCCGAATGTGACGCTCCGACGACTCCGCATCTCTTGGTATCGGCAGCGGTGCCGTCTGCGCTTGAAAATCGCTGGGCATTTTCTGGCGGATCGTGCCGCACGACGGCACGATGAGTCCTCTGACCTACGATCGCCGGGTCATGACGCGCCCGGAGTCTGGTCGACGGTTTGCGTGGGCGCTCGCCGCGATTGTTGCGCTCGCGTTCGCGATCCGACTCGTGTACATCCTCCGCTACCGCCAACAGCTCCACTTCGGAGGCGACGCCTTCGTGTACCACGCCGGCGCCAATCTCTTGGCCGACGGCAAAGGATTCATCTGGCCGTTCGCGCCGGAGCGGGCGATCCCGACGAGTGCGCACCCGCCGCTGTACATGCTGTATCTCGCAGTGCCCTCGGTCTTCGGTTTCACGAGTGTGCTCACGCACTTGATCTGGTCTGCGGTGCTCGGGACCGCCACGGTCGTGGTCGTCGCCCTGATCGGGAGAGAGGTCGGCGGAGATCGAATGGGTTTGGTGGCCGGATTGCTGGCGGCGATCAACTCGAACCTCTGGGTGCCGGACGGATCGCTCATGGCGGAATCGATGGCGATGTTCACCACCGCGCTCGCGGTGTACTTCGCGTTTCGGTATTGGCGAGATCCCCGTGGGCGTTGGCTCGTCTGGGTGGGCGTCG
>JANLTQ010000245.1:0-5318 GCA_031363005.1 Acidimicrobiia bacterium
GCTTCGCGGGTGGCGCGGATGTTCCGCGCGATGTACGGCTTCTCCTTGGCGAGCTCGTTGGGCTGCACGAAGAACTGCTGGTAGGCCGCTGGGACAATCGTGCCGATGACCAGCGCCACGAAACCCCAGAGCCCGACCGCGATGACCGGCAGCACCCAACCTCGGCGCCAGATGTTCCAGACGAACAATCCGGCCGCCACGATCGAGATGACCATCAACAAGTTCAGCGCGGGGAGTTGTGCTGCAACGTCGGTCTTGCTCGCGCCTTCGACCACACCGCGACCGGAGAAGTTCAGCTCGTACCGTCCGAGGAAGTACTGCGCGGTCTTCACCAGCGCCATCAGTCCGAGGATCACCGAGAGATGCGCCTTCACCTGGGGCGTCACGCGTTGGAACGGGGTCTGGAGCCGGATACCGCCGTTGAGGTAGTGCGCGATCGCCGTGACGATGAGCACGATGATCAGGCCGGCGAACAACCAGTCGAACAGGAACGTCAGGAACGGCAGCCGGAAGACGTAGAAACCGATGTCCTGGTGAAACTGCGGGTCCTTGATTCCGAAGCTCTTCGCGTGAGTGAACAGGATCCATCGCTGCCATTCACCGGCGACACTGCCGCCTGCCAACAGCGCGAAGACCGCCGCAATCGCGATGCGGATGCGGCCCGCGTACGGGCCGACCGACTGCTGGTACCGCGCCAGCATCTCGTCTTCGGGCCCGAGCGCACGGGTGCGGGGTGCCAATCGGTCCGCGATGCTGAGGCTGAGCAACATGAGCACGAAGAACAGAACGGTGAAGACCGCCGCCGGTGCGAACCGCGCCCACAGCAACCCTCGCCACGTCGGGCCGAAGCCCACGGAATCGAACCACAGATAGTCGGTGTAGAAACCGGCCAAACCGCGCGCCGAGAGGAACAGGCCGAGCAGGACGACGACGAGCACCACCATCCACGCACGAACGCGGAAACGACCGGACGAGGGGCGACGAATGGGAGGGACGCGCATTCCGGGGAGCCTAGATGCGCGTTGCGGTCAAGCAGGGAGCGGGCGCCGCTCGGTCACCACACCGCGACGAGCAGGCACCGACAGCCCGGATGGGCCGGCGGATGGGGCTGGCCGGTCGGGAACACCAGTGACCGCGGCGTCGGCTCGAGCGCGTTGTCGTCACAGTCCGGGCAGTTGCCCTCGACGGAGGGAATCCAGCGCAAGATGGTCTGGTCCGGGACCCCGTCGTAGACGCCGAGCGCCCACGCCGCCGCGAGCGTGTCACCCACGACCGCGTCCAGTTCCTGGCCTTTGAACTCGCGATAGCGAGCACCCAGACGCTGGGTTACCAGCGTGTCGTCATCGCCGGAGTCGTCGATTGCCTCGACCAAACGGGCGTGCAGGCGCTCGACCATGGCGCTCGCCAAGCCGTCGATCATCGACGACGGCGCACCCGACGATTCACCCGTCGCCCCCGCCGCTTCACGGCCGCCGGAGAAGGCGGCGTTCACCGGCACTCGGAGCGTCGAAACCAGCACCGCGATCTGCTCGGCCGGCGTGGGCAACACCTCCGAGGCGCTCGGTCGACCCTTGACCGTTCGCAGCCGATCGAGGACATCGTTCTGTTCGTCCTGGAGCGCCCGCTTGACCTTGCGACCCAACTCCTTCTGTAACGGATCCAGCACTGCAGCTCGCGCTTCACGTGCCTCGTCGTCGGCCTGATTGCTCGTTCGCTCGGAGTCGGTGCTCGCGTGCCCAGTCGGGACGCTGCCTCGCAGCTCGCCTTCGCTGCGCTGCGGCTCGGTCTCGGTGCTCGCGGGCTTCTCAGCCGATCGCGTCGCGTCGGTCGGGACGCTCCCGATCTGATTGCTCGTCCGCTCGGAGTCGGTACGCGCTGCGTTGGTCGGGACGCTGCCTCCCTGATTGCTCGTTCGCTCGGTGTCGGTGCTCGCGGGGTTGGTCGGGACGCTGCCTCCCTCATTGGTCGTCCGCTCGGTGTCGGTACGCGCGCGGTTGGTCGGGACGCTCCCGACCGGCTCGCCTTCGCTGCGCTGCGGCTCGGGGTCGGTGCTCTGGGGCTGCTTCGTCGGGCGCGTGGATTTCTTGGCGGTGTTGGACTTGGCGGGCTTCGGTGTGTTCGTCGGCTTCGTCGTGGGCTTCGGGGCGGGAAGGTCCGAGTCGGCGGTGAGGTCGGGTTCGGGACTTGGGGGCGTGCCGTCGTGACCGCGGAGGCGGGCGAAGAGTGCTTCGACCTCGACGGACGGTGCGCCGGCTTCGCCGGTGAGGTGCCCGGCGAGGGCTTCGAGCTCGCCGTCGACCGGCGAGACATTCAGCTCGTCCGGCGGGGTCGAGAGTTCCAGACCCGCGCGCGCCTCCACCTGGACCAAAGCCTCGGTCGCGTCGCCGAGCGTTCGCTTGACCACTCGGTAGGCGTCGAGCAAGCGGTCACGCCCGGCGCGCAGCTCATCGACTTGGGCTTGGAGCAACAACCGGCGGCGACCGAGATCGGCGAGGATCCGCTCACGTACCGCTCGGGCCTCGTTGACGAGCTCGCGACCAGCTTCCTTCGATGCTTCGATTTCCGACGACGCCGCCGCAATCGATTCGTCGCGCATCGCCTCCGTCGCCGCATCGGTGGCAGTACGCAGCGCCTCGACCTCGGCCTCCACCGTCTCGCGCAGCTGCTCGGCGTACTGCGACGCTTCGTCCTCACGAGCGGCGGCGGCGGTCTGTGCTGCGTCGCGCATGGCCGAGGCATCCGCGTCGGCCGATTCTCGCGTCGCCGCGGCCGCGGCTTCAGCGTCTGCGATGGTGGCGTGTGCCTTCTCTTCAGCACGCGAACGGATCTGTTCGGCTGACTCCTGCGCCGAGCGCAACACCCGCGCGGTTTCTTCGCCAAGGGCGTCGAGCAGACGGTCCTCGGTCACGATCGGCGGGCTCTTGACCTGGTCGCGAAGGTCGTCGGCCAGTGCGATCAGTTCTTCCTCACGAGCGCGCGCGAGCGCCAGCTCCTCGGCCACCCGCTTGAGGAAGTTGCGGACTTCCAGTTCCGAGATCCCGCGAAACGCCGCGGCAAACCCTCGGGTTGCGACTTCTTCGGGCGTCAGGCGGGGCGCGCTCGCCGCGGCTCGCCGGTGAACATCAGACACGTTGCTACCTCGGTGCGATCACGGCACCCCATCGTATTGCGGGCTCTCTCGGTACCCGAGGATGCGAACGGCACGCGAGAACCGGCGGCGGAGGGCCTCTAGCGCGGCTTCGGGAGTGGGGCACCGCCGTTGCGGCGCAATACCGCGAGCGCGTCGTCGAGCGTCCGCACCCCGACCACCTTCATGGACCCTGCTTTGGACCGAGCGTCTTTCACCTCGGGAACCGGCACGATCATCAGCGTGGCCCCGGCCGCACGGGCGGCGACCGCCTTTTGGGGCACACCCCCGACTTCGCCCACATTGCCGGCGGCATCGATCTCACCGGTCACTGCCACTTTGGCGCCACCGGTCAGATCGCCGGGAGTGAGTCGGTCGATGATGGTCAGCGTGAAGGCCAATCCGCCCGAGGGGCCGCTCACATCGCCGGCGTTGACCACGATGTCCACCGGGAATTCGACTTTCAGTTGCTCGGTCGCCGCGGCGATACCGAAGTACGGCTTGCCGCGAAGCTGACCTGAGGGCGCGGCCGCACTCGTCACGTCGAGCGTCCGTGGTTTCCCGTTCCGATCGACACCGACCGTGAACGTCGTTCCGACCGGTTGGCGTTGCACGGCCGCACCGACCTGATCGCGCAACATCACCGGCGAGCCGTCGATCGCGACGACCACATCGTTCGCCCGCAGACCCGCGCGCGCGGCCGGCGAGCCGTCGATCACCTGGGCCACCCGGGCGCCCTTCCCTTGCAACGTGATCTGGTAACCGAGCTTGGTCAGCGCTGCGGACTTCGCCGCGAGCTCGGACTCGTCCATCATCTGGACACTGGCTCGTTCCACCCGCTTGGGCGGCGCGTTGCCGTAGTACTTCTTCTCACCCAACACCTTGCTGTCGTCATCCACGGCAGCCTCGAGGTAGCGCCAGATGTTGGGCCGACCGTTACTGACCCGAACCGTCAACAGCAACAGCTCACCGCGATGCTTGTAGGAACGGGTGCCCTTGATGGTGATGTACTGATCCACGCCGGTCGCGTCACCGGGCGAGAAGATCACGTACGGAAGCTTCACGTACATCCCGACGATGCCGACGATCACCAAGACGATGCCGAAGCCGAGAAACAGCTTCATGACGAGCGTGGGACCACGCTTCACGGCGACAGTCGGCGCGACGACCTGAGTTGGTTCGAGAGTTTCGTCCATGAGCGGACGTCAGCCTGCCATGCGACCGGCCCCGAAGTTCGGCACCGGTGGTTGAGAACGTCCCGAGATCAGGCGCCCGGACGAGGCCGGGACTGGAGGTCGGCGTGAACCACGAGCCGCTGAGCGGAACTCCCGATGGGGTGGCAGGTGAAGATCGTCAGCGATCGGCCGGGATGCTGATCGACGATCCACAACGCGGTCGCCGGCAACACCTCCACACTCGTCACCGAGTAGTGATACACGCCGGTCGGGTCGGTGCGCAGGATCTCGTCGCCCGCGGCGAGTTCGGCATTACGACGGAACGGTTCGGTATATGAACTCCGATGACCAGCGAGGACCACGTTGCCCCACGCTCCGAATGCCGCG
Organism: Acidimicrobiia bacterium; assembly: GCA_031363005.1. Lineage (GTDB taxonomy): Bacteria > Actinomycetota > Acidimicrobiia > IMCC26256 > JAENVU01 > JAENVU01. The sequence goes on from JANLTQ010000245.1 coordinate 4,690, forward strand.
GTGCCCGGCCAGTGGGCCGGACCGTTGTCGATGACCACTTGTTCGACACCTTCTCGAACGGTCTGGTCCAGACCGGTCTTCGGAATCTGGATCCGACCGATGTCGACGAGTTGACGTGGCGCGGAAGGGTCCGGGAGCGGTGCCGGCACGGGAAGCGGCGGGGGTGGCGGCGGATGTTCGGCGCTCCACACGGCCGCAGCCACCGCGCCGTCAGCGGCCGGGGCCACGGCGTGGGTCAGTGGTACCGCCGGGGCGACGGCGGCGGCGCGACGAGGCCTGAGCGGCGACCCGGCGCTCGGCGCCTCCGAGAGGAGTGCCACGCTTCCCACGCTCACGATTGCGAGCGCGACGAAGCCTCCCGCGGCGACGCGACGACGTACCGATCCGAACGATTCAGCCATTCCCATGCCGAAGGCATCGGCGCGATCGCCTGCCACCTGTAGCGTCGATCAGATCGCGAACGAACCTGGCGCGTCAGGCGCTCCGGACCCCATCACGCTCGCCGCCCAGTACGCGGCGGCCGGCCGGGAAAGCCGAGTCCTGCGAGACCTCACGCCCGAGCTGATCGACGCGCTCGAACATGCCGATGATGCGCGTGTGCGCGTCGCCGCGCTCGGCGCGCTCGTGCG
>JANLTQ010000277.1:0-3965 GCA_031363005.1 Acidimicrobiia bacterium
GCCGCGCCCCTCGCGACCGATCCGCAACACGTCGCGGACACGATCATCACCGGGCTCGGTCGCGGCTCGGAAATCGTGTGGGCGCCGGGGCCACTGCGGTTCGTCATGTCCGCGCTCCGACACGTGCCGCGTGTCGTGTTCCGTCGCCTGCCCTTGTGAGCGCTCCCGCTCCGGCCGCTCGCTGCGTGGCCGCCTTCGACTTCGACGGCACCATTGCGCAACGCGACACCCTCGGACCCTTCCTCGCTCGGGTCGCGGGTCTCGGTGGACTCACACGAGCACTCGCGAAGCACAGCCCGCGCATCGCCGCCGTCGCAATCGGCCGGGCGGACCGGGACGCCACCAAAGAAGCCGTGGTCACCAGCGTCCTCGGCGGCCGCACCGCCGGTTCCATTGCCGGCGCCGGGCGCACCTACGCAGATCACCTGTGGGAGCGGCAGAACTTCCGACCCGAGATGCTCGAACGGCTTCGATGGCATCACGACGCCGGCCACGACATCGTGATCGTCTCGGCGTCACTCGACTCGTACCTCGTGCCACTCGCGCCCCGTCTCGGCGTCGATCACGTCATCAGTTCGAGCCTCGAAGTCGACGAGCACGGTCTGGTGACCGGCCGACTGATCGGCGGGAACGTGCGCGGCCCGGAAAAGGCTCGCCGCCTGCACGACTGGCTCGGCGACGGCGCGGTCGAGCTCTGGGCCTACGGCGACAGCTCCGGCGACGACGAACTGCTCGCCATGGCCGACCACCCGACGCGAGTGTGAGAACAACCACCCACCCCGTGGTGGCCGTAGGTTCGGCCGATTCCTCTGCAGTGACGGGGTCCCGCCACTGGCTCGTCGTGATGTTGCTGCTCCTGGTGGCGTCCGCCTCCTTGTCGATCGCGGTGCAACGCAACGTCTTTCCGTACTACTCAGGCGATCACGACGAGCCGGTGTACCGGTACCAGGCGCAGATGCTGGCGGAGGGCCGACTCACGATCCCCGCAACCCAGGAGCAGTTCTTCCGACCGTGGCTCTCGGGTCCCGCCGACGGCCATCTCGCAATGGCCTTCCAACCGCTCTGGCCCGCAGTGCTGATGATCGCCGACGTAGCGACTAACTCAATGCTGCCGGCCCTGGCGTTCGCCGCAGTTCTCGCTTCCCTCGGGGTGTATGTGCTCGCGATGGAGCTGTTTCGCGATCGGCGACTCGGCGTCATCGCGGCCGCGCTGTTCACGTTGTCGCCGTTCGTGCTGCTGCTCGGCGGGACCTATCTGAACTACGTGTTCAGCGTGGGGCTCGGCACATGGATGGCGGTGACCTGGATCCGCGCCGTACGCCGTGAGTCCCCGATGGCGGCAGTCGCGTCCGGCGCCCTGTTCGGGCTCCTCCTCCTGACCCGCCCATTCGACGCAGTCCTGTACGTGATTCCGCTCATGGCGTTTGCGATCGTGAGTCGTCCCGCTCGCCTCGTGCCGCGCCGCCTCGTGTTCGGAGTGCTGCTCGGGGCGATTCCGTTCATCGTCCTTGCGCTCGGATACAACGCGCTCGTCACGGGCTCGCCGCTCGAGTTCTCGACGAGCGCGCAAAGTCAGGGTACGGCAGCCTTCGGCTGGGGGCATCGAGCCATTGCGCCCGACTTCCCGCCGATCAACTTCACGCTGTGGAAGGCGTTCCGTGCCTTGGCTCGGAATGCTCTTGCGCTGCCGTCATGGCTCCTCGGCTCCTACGTCGGCATTCCGCTGGCCGCGTGGGGGTTTCGGACGCGACCGGCGCGAGACCGTTCGGTCGCGGTGCTCATCGTGGGCATGACGGTGGTGTTTCCGTTGAGCTACTTCGCGTGGTGGGCCAGCGAGTTGACGACCGACGGCGCGTATGTCGGCATCGGGCCGCATTACTACCTCCCGGCGCTCGTACCACTCTCGCTGCTGATGGCCGTGGGCATTCGCGATCTCTTCCGTCGCGCGAGCGCGGGCGGAAGGCCGCGACTTCTGGCTGCACTCACGACCGTGCTGGCAGTAGTCACCACCATTGCCTTCGTCGGACCACGTCTCGATGAGAACCGCTTCGTTGCCGACGTCGAGCGTGATGAGTCGCAGCCGATCCTCGACGCAACGGCGGCACAATCTGGCCGGCTGCTCGTGATCAAGGAACGCCAACCGTACCCGTACGTCATGTCCCAGCGCGCCGTCCTCGCGAACCAACCGACCCTCGATACACGCGTCATCTTCGCCATCGATCGGGGCGCGGCCGGCGTGGACCTGTTGCGCACGCAACCTCACCGGCGTGCCTTTCGGACCACCCGGCAACTCGAACCAGGAGCACCGCTCGAATCGATCCGCCCGATCCTCGTCCCTCAACGCGTCATCAGCGGGCGGGTCGTCAATCTGGACACGACGATCGAGAACCGAGGCACGAACCGGGTCGTAATCGCATACGCACGGTTCGGCAACCACCGCGTCGCCCGCGTGATCGACACCGCATCCCGACGCGGACAGCGGTACCAAGTTCGGTGGCGGCTCAGCGACGCGGGCATCTCGATGGAGGGTCCCGAGCGCTCGTTGCCTCGCGCGCACTACCCGCGCATCAGAGAGGAACAACGACCGCGCGGACCGCGCGCCGGACATGCACCGAAGGTCGATGTCGTTGTCGGCGCGGCCTTCACGAACCGGTCCACCCGCCGGGACCCGGACCGTGTCGAGCTGCGCTACTACGCCCGACGCACCGGGAACCACGTCGAGTTCCTCACGGCGCCGGAGCAGTGGACGCGCATCGGCGCACCCAGTTCTGCGTGGCTTCCCATCACGGTTGATCGAGCGTTGAGAGTCAACCCGTCCGCGGCACGGCGCGCCTGAGCGCCGGAGCCGTTTGCGAGGACCACCGATAGAGTCGGCTCGGTGATCGAACCAGGCAGGCTCGCAACGGGTGACATCCGGGCGTCCGCCGCCGAACGGCGCCGATTCCTTCAAGTCGCCGGCGGTGTGACTGCCGCTGTCACGGTTCTGCTCATCATCCTGGCGAACCGCGCCGCCGACGGCCACCTCGTCTACGTCATCGACGACCCCGCCATCCACATGAGCATGGCTCGCCAGCTCGCCAACCACGGGACGTGGGGCGTGATGAACGGGGTGTACGAACCCGCGTCGTCCTCACCGCTGTGGACCGCATCTCTCGCCGCGGTGAGCTGGTTGATCCCGTCGTCGCTCAACCTGCTGCCGCTGATCTTCAACGCGATCGCAGCCGCGGTCGTGCTGTGGATCTTCGCCTCGAACCAGACCTTTGTGACTCCCCTGCGGGGTCAGCCGATCTCGTACCTGGCGACGGCCGCCATGCCCGTCGTGTTGTTGTTCCTCCCCGGCATGATCATGCTCGGGATGGAGCACGTGCTCCACAGTGTGTTGATCCTGTGTGCCGGACTGCTTCTGGTCCGACTCGAATCCACCACGCTGAGCCCACGCGCGGTCGCGCCGCTCCTCGGAGTGCTGTTCGTGGCGGGCACCGTGCGCGTCGAGACGGTCTTCTTCGCTCTCGGGATCGCGGTGGCACTGCTGGTCCGGCGCTCGGCCAGGTTCAGTTCGCCGGACATTGCGTGGTCGAGGTTCACCGCAGTGCGGACCGGCGTGCTCGCCGTCGGTGTCTCCGGTCTCCCCTTCGCCATCTACGGCGTGATCAACCGTGGTTTCGGGCGCAGCTTCCTTCCGAATTCGGTCATCGCCAAAGCCGCGCAAGCCGAGCGAGGACCTCTGCGCAGCCCGGGCAAGGTGCTCGAGGCCGTGACCTCCGATTCCATCCTCATCATCTTCGCCCTCGTTGCCATCGGGTACCTCGTGTGGGTCGGGGTATCCGGACACACCGCGCACGTGCTCTCTGCGGTCACCCTCCTCGTGGCGCTGTTGGCCCAGGCCGAATGGGGTGACATCGGCTGGTGGAACCGCTACCAGCTGTATCTGATCATGTTCGGCACCCTCGTGATCTGCCGGATGG